>JANNQE010000560.1:0-2423 GCA_031441625.1 Planctomycetia bacterium | reverse complement strand
AAGGCGTTCCAGGCGGACAAGATGGCCGTCCACGCGGCCATGGTGGACCGCATGGACCGGGAGATCGGCCGCATCCTCGCCGCCCTCAGGACGGCGAAGAAACTGGACGACACGCTGGTGGTGTTCCTGTCGGACAACGGGGCGAGCGCCGAGATCATGGTGCGGGGGGACGGGCACGACCCGCACGCCGAGTGCGGCACGGGGGCCACCTTCCTGAGCATCGGGCCCGGGTGGTCGAGCCTGTGCAACGCCCCCTTCCGCCGGCACAAGACGTGGGTCCACGAGGGCGGGATTCACACCCCGTTCGTCGCCCACTGGCCGAACGGCCTCAAGGCGAAGGGCGAGGTGCGGCACACGCCGGGGCACGTCGTGGACTTTGTGCCGACGGTGCTCGAACTCGCCACGGGCAAGCCGGCCACCAAACCGGTCGAGCCGGACGCCCCGGAGTTCCCCGGCCGCAGCCTGGTGCCCGCGTTCGCCGGGGACGGCACGGTGAAGCGGGATTCCCTCTGGTGGCTGCACGAGGGGAACAGGGCGCTGCGGGCGGGCGACTGGAAGATCGTGGCCGCCGGCACGGCGAGCGAGTGGGAGTTGTACGACCTCAAGGCCGATCCGACAGAAACCAGGAACCTGGCGAAGGACCACCCAGAAAAAGTCCGCGACTTGACCGCCGAGTGGCGGAAGCAGACGGACGCGTACACCGCCCAGGCGAAGCAGGACGGCCCCCCTATTCCGAAGAAAGAACCCGCGAAGAAGCCGCCGCCGAACATCGTGTTCATCCTGGCCGACGACCTCGGAGCGTTCGACCTCGCGTGTGACGGGCGACAGGATCACAAGACGCCGAACCTCGACAAATTGGCGGCGGCGGGCGTCCGGTTCACCACCGCCTACGCCGCCGCGAGCATCTGTTCGCCAACACGCGCCGCGCTCATGACCGGCCAATCCCCGGCCCGCCTGCACATCACCACGTTTCTCCCAGGCCGCGCCGATGCTCCGTCGCAAAAACTCCTTCACCCGAAGATCGCCTCGAACCTCGTTGCCGATGCGGTCACGCTTCCGATCCTCCTGAAGGCCAACGGCTATGCCACCGGGTGCTTCGGCAAATGGCACCTCGGCGGCAAGGGGCACCAACCCACCGACCACGGCTTCGATGTTTACCAGTCCGGCAAGGCGAACACCGAACCGGGCACCGCTGAGGGCGGCCAGGGCGAGTTCGGACTCACCGCGGCCGCCTCCGCATTCGCCGAGAAAAACAAGGATCGGCCGTTCTTCCTCTACCTCGCGCACAACGCCCCGCACATCCCGTACACCGCCCGCGCGGACCGCGTTACGGCGAACGCCGCCGCGTTCGAACCGACCTACGCGGCTGTGGTCGAGTCGCTCGACGAGTCGGTCGGGGTGCTGCTCAAGAAACTCGAATCGCTCGGCGTCGCGGAGAACACGCTCGTGATCTTCACCAGCGACAATGGTGGGTTGCACGTACCCGAACTGAAGCACGATCGCGTCACGCACAACGGCCCACTGCGTGCCGGGAAGGGCTTCCTCTACGAGGGCGGATTGCGCGTTCCACTCCTCGTTCGCTGGCCCGGCAAGGTGAAGCCGGGGACCGTGATCGACGCTCCGGTTCAGACGACCGACTGGCTCCCGACGCTGCTCGAAGCGGTCGACGTGAAGCCGCCGGCAAAACTCGACGGGGCCAGTTTCGCTGGCGTACTCACGGGCACCGCGAAGCCAGCGGGGCGGCGGCTGTTCTGGCACCAGCCGCACTACACGAACCAGGGCGGGCGGCCCGGCAGCGCGGTTCGCGCGGGGAACTGGAAGTTGATCGAATGGGCCGAAGACAGCTCGGCGGAGTTGTTCGACCTAGCGACCGACCCCGGCGAAGCACCCGGACCGGGTGAAGGCGCTCCGGGCGAAGCTCGTGGGCTGGCGGAAAGAGGCCGGGGCACAGGAGATGACTCCAAACCCGGAGTTCGACGCGGCCAGGCACAAGGCGCTGTACCTCGACCCGGACCCGTCGAAGTTCGCCCCTGCCAGCGCTTTGCCGATGTCCTTCGAAGCCATGCAGGCGTGGCGAAAGCGGATGGATGCCGCCGTTTCCACCAAGAAGTGACACCTCTCTCCCCGGAGCCGCCACATGAATCGCTGTTTCGCAGTTCTCGTACTGGTGTTCGGACTCACGCTCCCCGCAGCCGCCGCCGACAAGCCCAACACGGCTGTGCGCCTCACTGTTACTCCGCCACCGAGCGGCCGCCCGAGCGCCTCACTTTTACTCCGGCGTCTGCACTTCGAGCCACGCCTGCAGTTGGTCGGCTTCTCGCTCGACCCCGGCGGCTGGTGGTCCTCGACGGGCACGCGGAACGGGTCGGGTCGGGGACCCCAGGGCCGGGGCGTGGGGTCGGGGCCGGTGTTCAGTCAGTGAG
>JANNQE010000559.1:0-2702 GCA_031441625.1 Planctomycetia bacterium | reverse complement strand
TCGCCCTTGAACGTGTACACCTTCGCCTCCAGCTGCTTCAGCTCGAACTCCTTCTCCACGTCCTTCCCGCCGAGGGCCACCCGCACTTTCGGGTTGCCCTTCCCCATGGTGCCGGACAGCTCGACGCTGAAAGCATAGGTGCCGTCCACCTTCACCTCCACCTCGGCGACCGCGGTGGCGTTCACGTACATGAACAGCTTGCCCTCGCCCTCGTTGTGCCCCACCAGGTCGGCCCCATCGACCTTCGATTTCACCTTGAAGTCGGCCAGCTTGATCTCATCGGCGGCGGTGGCGAACCCGGCCGCGACGAACACGGCCACACACGCGAACAGCTTGCGCATTGGAGAGACCCCTGGGGAGTTGGTGGGCGGATTGCCGGCCGCGGGGTTGAAATGAGACCCGCTCTGCCGGCCGAGACATGATAGAGCGCCGGCGATCACCGCTTCAGCAGGTAGCCAATCACCCCGCCGATGACGGCGAGGAACAAGCCGATGCCGATCTGCCACCAGCGGAGCGACCACAATTCGCGGTGCTTCTCCAACTCGCCCACCCGGTGAACAACTACCGCCGCTTCGACCGCTGCCTTCTGGTCGCTCGCCTTCACATCCTCGATGGCTTTCACGTCTTGTTCGCGGTTGGCCTCCTGCCGCTTGATGTCCCCCTGCATCGACTGCACTTGCACGACCAAATGCTGGACGAGCGTTTCCAGCTCCCGAATCCTCTCGGTGTTCGTCGCCATCACTCGCCCCCTCCGACCGGGAGGAGGGTCAGCCGTTTGGACAGCACACGGATGGTGTCGCCGTTCACGTCCTGGAAAAGGCCGTTCAACCGCCGGCGGAACGTGGACCGGGAATCGAGTTCGTCCGGACGGAACACGGTGGTGCGGCTGCTCTCGGGATCGGTAAGACGGAACGACACCCCCTGCCCGTCAGCCGCCGACCACTCGGCGGTAAGGGCGAACGGCAAATCGGGGAACTCATCCTGCACCCATCGGCTGGCCTGATCCACCATCCGGCGGAGGGGTGTTCCGGGTTGGATGTCGTCGCCAATACGGATCGTCGGCATGGCCATGTCGGACCCTCACAACGGTCGGAATTACGAGATTGTACCCACCTTCGCCTCCACCCGCGAGAACACTTCACCCCCCGATGGTGTGCATGGTGCGGAGCGGCTTCACGAACTTGGCCGTGTTGATCTCGTGCCCTTCCCACTTGGCCGCCACGCACGCCCGCACCGCCGCCGCCACGCCGTCCATCGTACCCGCCCGCAGCAGGCCCTTCACGTCCACTTCGTCCAGGGCGAACAGGCAGTTCCGCACCTTCCCGTCGGCGGTCAGTCGCAGGCGGTTGCACTTGCGGCAGAACGGCCGGCTCACGCTGGCGATGATGCCCACCCGCCCGCCGCCGTCGGTGTACTCGAAGGCCGCGGCCGGGGCGCTCGGGTCGGCGTCGGCGGCCGGCACCAGCGGGCAGACTTCGGCGTCGAGCAGTTCGAGCAGTTCGTGGGCGAAGAACACTTTCTCCCGTTCCCACGCCTCCGCGCCAATCGGCATGTACTCGATGAACCGCAGCTCGAACCCGTGTTGGCGGCAGTAGCGGGCGAGCGGGGCGGCGTCGTGCTCGATGAACCCGCGGATGGCCACCGCGTTCAGTTTGATGCTCTCGAACCCGACCCGCTTCGCCTCGGCCAACCCTTCGAGTACGAGCGGCAGTCCGTCGCGGCGGGCGAGCGTGCGGAAGCGGCCGGCGTCGAGCGTGTCGAGCGACACGTTCAACCGCCGCAGGCCCGCATCGAACAGCGGGGCGGCTTGCTGGGCGAGGAGCAGGCCGTTGGTGGTCAAGCCGATGTCGCGGATGCCGGGGATGGCGACGAGTTGCCGCACGAGGTGGTGAAGCTCCCGCCGGAGCAGTGGTTCGCCGCCGGTCAGCCGCAGCTTGTCGATGCCCAGCGGGGCGACGGCCCGCACGAACGCGGCGATCTCCTCGAACGACAGCAACTCAGACTTGTCCAGGAACGTCACGTCTTCGGGCATGCAGTAAACGCACCGCAGGTTGCACCGATCCGTGACCGAGATGCGCAGGTTGTTGTGGACACGGCCGAAGGTGTCCGTGAGTGTGGCAGTCATTTCGGGTCACTCCACACTTCGCTCCCCGAAGGGGCGATGTCCTTCTTCCAGATGGGCACGACCTGTTTCAGCGTGTCGATGGCGAACCGGCCGGCCTCGAACGCCTCGGCCCGGTGCGGTGAACTGACGGCCACCGCCACGCTGACTTCGCCCACCGCCAGCTTGCCCAGGCGGTGAACCATCGCCACGTCGCCGACGGGCCAGCGGCGGCGGATGTCGGCCTCGATCTCGGCCAGCTTCTTCTCGGCCATCGGCGGGTACGCCTCGTACTCCAGGAAGGCGGTCACGTCGTCGCCGGTCAGGTCGCGGACGGTGCCGAGGAACATGCACACCGCCCCGCACCCCGGCCGGCGGACGGACTCGGTGAGCGCGTGGTAGTCGATGGGCGAGTGCGTGAGCGCGAACATACGGGAAGTGTACGCCGGGAGTGGTCCACTCGCTCCGCGAGTGGTGTCTGTTAGGGTGGCCGACTCTCGCCGAGAGTCGGACTGGGGCGAAGCCAGTGTGACGAGCGTGCAGTTGGTGGAAGCCGTCACACGCTCCACGCGGGTGTCCCGCGCATTGGCCCCCGTCCGAC
>JANNQE010000558.1:0-3188 GCA_031441625.1 Planctomycetia bacterium | reverse complement strand
CGGCCTCCGTCGCGGCGACCCACGCGGGAAGTTTCACCGTGGGTCGGCGCGACGGAGGCCGTCGCTGGACCCACCCTACGGGGTGGCATTGTCTTCGGGCTGAAAGCCCGGCGTCCAACAGCCCAGGCCGTGAGGCCTGGGTACGGGGATTACAAATATCCCCCGCCCTGAAGGGGCGGATTCAGGCGTGTGAATCCGCCCCTTCAGGGCGGGGTGATTGGTGGCGTTCGTGTCCCAGGCCTCCGCTCGCCTGCGGCTCGCTCCGACCTGGGCTGACAGAAGCCGGGCCTTCAGCCCGGTCGCGGGTGGTGACGCGGTCGGAGTTGTTCCATGCGCATCCTTACGTGCCCTGGCATCAGGCTCGAATCGCTCACTTTCTCTCCAGACGGACGTTGGTTGGCCGGGCACGGCAGCGGGCGGAACGTCGGAAGAGCCGTTCCGATCTGGGAAATGACCAGCCACTCCCAGCCGCGTCACATGCTTCGCGACGACAAGTTCATGATGTCGTCCGCCTCCTTCTCACCGGACGGCACCAGTGTTTGGACCTGGATCGGTCACGGGTGGTACGTCACAAGCTTATCGACCGGGGATCAAGACACTCTCAACGGTCGGGTCTCGTTTAACCCGCAGTCAGTCTCGAAGGATGGCCGGTGGGCCATCTGCTACTACGACGGCGAAAGGGGAGCGTACACAGAGCTGGTTCGGGGCTACGAGTGGGTGGAAACGGACTGGGTGGAGCGTTGGCGTTGTGAGTTGGGGCATGAGTGGAGGCGTGAAGGGTACGGGCAGCTCAGGGGATTCTCAGCTGACGGTCGGCGTTTTCTGTGCGCCTCCAGCAATAGTTACCGGCACTTCGATGAAGGGCGAGTCGCGGTGTTCGATTCCGCCTCCGGTCAGCGACTTCATCGGTGGGCCGGGCGGGTGGTCTTCGGCGGAAGCCCCCTTTCCCTCAGCCCGTCCGACACCCTTGTCTGTGTGGACAGACAGTTACTGCACTTCATCGACCTGAGCAAGGAAAACGCGACACCCCTTACCCGCACCAATTCCTCCCGCAAGCACTTCACCGCCGCGGCGTTCTCGCCCGACGGCAAGCTGCTCGCCACCACCAGCAACGACACCACCGTCACGATGTGGGACACGGCCACCTGGCAACCGACCCGGCAGTACGGCTGGGAGATCGGCAAACTGCGGGCGGTGGCGTTCGCCCCGGACGGCCTCACCTGCGCCGCCGGCAGCGACACCGGCAAGGTGGTGCTGTTCGACGTGGACGGGTGAACGAAAGCGGCCCGCCCCACCGTCGGGACGGGCCGCGGGCGTTTCACCCCTTCACTCAGTCGATGCTCACGATCTCGCCGCCGGCGCGAGTGACCATGTTGCAGAACACCACGATGCTCAGGCTGTCGCGGAGGAACCGCACGCTGCCGTCGCCGAACACGCACATGTTCCCGCCGGTGTGGAAGCTGTACGCCTCGTTGTTGTTGTTGCAGTTCGTCCAGCACGGGCCGCCGCTGGTGTTCGCCCCGGTGGTCGGGGCCCCGTCCACCCAGTACTCGTTGTCCGGGTCACCCCACCCGGCCCCGCTGCTGCGGGTCGGGGTGGCCTGGGCGGTCCGCAGGCGGTATTGGATCGGGCGGCCGGCGTCTTCCGTCCACAGGACGGTGTTCGACGTGCCGTCCTGGATGCCGATGAGGGTGGTCTTCGGCCGCTGGTTGTAGAACGCCGGGCTCAGGCCGGTGGTGAACGACGAGATGGTGCTCATCGGCAGAATGGCCCCGTTGTACTGGGTGGCGTCGTTCCCCGCCACATACCCGGCCGGCACCGGGATGAGGTTGAGCGGCGGGGTGTACAGCCGCTGGTTCAGCCCGTTCACCACCGCGTAGTCGCTCGGGGCGATGCCGGGGGTGCCCCACGCCCCGTTGTTCGTGTCGTCCGTCACGGTCGGGGTGGACGGGCAGATGAACACCTTCAGCCGGGTGTTCAGGGCCGCGCGGTTGGCCGGGTCGGTGAACGTCAGGTTCAGGTTGATCTGGCGGTACAGGTTGTCCTGCTCGAGGTACGGCAGCAGGATGGTGCCCGGGCCGTGCTGGATCTGGCCGGTGGCCGGGGCTGCGATGCCGAACTCGGCGACCGGGAAGCCGGGGGCGGCGTCGATGCGGGCCGGCGGCAGCCACCCGAACGCGCTCTCGAAGTTGTGGATGCCCAGCCCGATCTGCTTCATGTTGTTCGAGCAGCTCATACGGGCGGCCGCCTCGCGGACCTTCTGCACGGCCGGCAGGAGCAGCCCGATCAGGATGGCGATGATGGCGATGACCACCAGCAGCTCGATCAACGTGAACCCGGACCGATGAACACGGCGCATGGCGAGCCTCAGCGAAAGTATTGGGGGCGAAAGAACGAACGGAGCGATTACTTGCGGCCCTTGGGCACCGGCGGGCCGGTCAGCTTGAACGGTTCGAGGGCGTTCGACCCCGGCTTGACGGTGGCGGTCAGCGGGGTCGATTCCTTCCGCTGGTATTGCGCCGGCACCTGGAAGGTGAGCTTCTTCGACTGGTCGGCCCCCTCGTCCACCGCCTGCACGGCGAACGCCGCCGCCACCTTCCACTCGCCGGCCGGCGCGCCGTCGCCGGGCAAGTAGGTCATCAAGGAGAAGTTACCGTTCGCGTCGGTGGTGGCGTGCGGCGGGTAGCCGGTGTCGTTCTTCGGGTCGACCGTGTGGAAGGCCACGTCCACACCCTTCAGCGGCTCGCCGTTGTACAGCACCTGCCCGCTCACCGGATAACACTTGAGCTTGCCGTCCCCGCACCCGGCGAGGGCCACGGTGATGACGAGTCCGACGAACAGGGTGATCGCTCGGCGGGAGCGCGGGTGCATGAACTGGCTCGACAAGTGGAATGAGGACGAAAGCCCATCGGGATCTGACTCACCATAGCCGCCGCTGTGCAACCCAGAATGCCATCCGGATGGCTTTCACCGGAACTTCTCGCCCGGTTCATCATCCGCTCTTAATTCTACAGCGCCGGATGCCGCAACTCTTTACGCTGCCGAGATTCGGGCTACAACTCCGATCAGAACCGTCCCCGGTCGGAGGGCGAGATGGACCTCAATGAACTGCGGCGGCTGAAGCCGGAGCTGGAGACGTTTCTCGACCGGTACGCCCCGTTGTTCGGGCGGACCGAGGCCCAGGGGCA
>JANNQE010000557.1:0-1871 GCA_031441625.1 Planctomycetia bacterium | reverse complement strand
CCTGTCGTCGCCGGGAGCTTGCGACCGGGTCAGGTGGTGCCGGTCGCAAGCTCCCGGCGACGACAGGGTTGCCGCGTCCCACAAGGCGGTTCGGAAACCACTACGGCATCGGCAACTCCAACTCCACGGCCGGCAAATCGGTGTCGCCACGCAACTCCGTGGCGAAGCCGAGCGCGCCGGCCTTGCCCTGGTGGAAGCCGCGTTCGTGCCAGTACACCACCCGGCACTTGCCCGCCGGGGCCAGCTTCACCTCGAACCGGCCGTCGGCGTCCGTCACGGCGAAGTACGGGTGGTCGAACACCCGCAAGTGCGCCTGCATCCACGGGTGGATGGTGCAGCGGATGGACATCGGGATGGTGTCGGCCGACAGCGGGTCGCTCTCGACCACCTCGCTCGCGGAGAGCGTGCGGCTGATGTCCACCGCCCAACGGTCCGTGAAGGTGACGTTGTGCTTGATGGCCGACGAGTTTTTGATCAGCAGCGAGTCGCCGTCGCGGGTGGCGAGAATCCGCGGCTCGAACTGGCAGTTCGGCTGGTCGAGAGTGTGTGACCGCGGCACCGCGTTGCGGAGCGTCGGGTGCACCTTCTCCTTCGGCCAAGTGGCGGCGCGGTCGTCGGAGTCCGGACGTAGCCACACCACCACGTTCCGCACCCCGCGGGTGTTCGGATCAATCAGCAGCGCGTTCGACGCGAGCGGGCCGTTCGCACAACAGGCCGGCTTGTCCGCCCCGGTCACGGTCAGCACTTCGGTTTTCGGGATGTCGCCCTTCCACACCACCCGCCCGCGGACCGTCACCCACTCCGGCGCAGTTGGTACAGTCGGCGTGGTGTCAGGTGTCGTGATCGGCGTGGCGTGTGAACTGGTGTTCGACACAGTGGAAGGAGGTGAACCCGAGGCGAACACTACCGCGAACACGGCGACCACCAGAGCGGCCACACCCACGCCCGCGGTCACGAGCACCGGAACCGCCGACACGCCGATGAGGGAGGCGACGGAGGCGGGTAAAGTGGGTGCGGAGGCGGTGGCGAGCGTCTTCGCGGTCAATCCCGTCGGCGGCGAAGCGGCGAAGCCGGTGCTGGCGAACACGGCCCCGGCGAACAGGGCGGCGAAGAAGACGGTGCCGCGGCGGGTGAGGCGCTCGCGGAGCAACTCGCGGGCGGCGGCCAGCCGGCGGCGGAGGGTAAACACGGTCCAGCCGAGTTCGGCGGCGGCTTCGTCCTGCGTCTTGCCTTGCAGGTAGCACGCCACGAGCGGCCCGCGGTACTTCTCCGACAGCTTGGCCAGTTCCTCGTCGAGCACCCGCAGGGTGTCGGCCCACTCGGGGCCGGCGCGGTCGGCTTCGGGGGCGGCGTTGTCGGCGGGGCGAGCGACGGTGCGCTCGCGGAGTTTGCGGCGGTACTCCCGCTGGGCGGCGCGGTTGGCCACCTTGCACGCCACGCCGAACAGCCAGTTGGCCAAACTCGTTCGCAGGTGCAGCCCCTTCGCCCGCCGGGCCAGCACCACGAACACGGCCTGGAATGCGTCCTCGGCGAGCGGTTCGCTACTCGTGGCCCGCCGGCAGACGCCCCACACGAGCGGGCCGTGGCGCTCAACGATGGCGGCGAACGCGGACTGATCTCCACGGGCGAAAGCGGTCAATAACTGGCGGTCGTCGGGCGGCATGCAGGTGAAGTGCCCGCAGGGAAGGCGGGGTGAGCGCGAAAAGTACGGAATGCGGAGCGGGGAGTGGGGGATGGAGGCCGAGGTTGTGCCGTCCATTACGCACACCCCACTCCGCATTCCGCACAACTTCGTCTGCCACTTATTCAGCAACACCACCCCCAACATAGCACGCGGGTTTGGCACCCGCGGGGGCGGGTTGGCCATCGGC
>JANNQE010000556.1:0-2543 GCA_031441625.1 Planctomycetia bacterium | reverse complement strand
GGTGCTGCTCGCCTACCTCGCCCACGCCGACGCCCACTACTGCGGGCTGGGTGGTGGACCGACGGATGAGGTGCGGCAGGTGAAAACGGTCTGCCGGCACGTCCGCGAGCTGTACGGCCCGACCCCGGCGGCCGAGTTCGGCCCGCTCTCCCTCAAAGCCGTTCGCCAGCGGTTCGTGAACGCCGGGTGGTGCCGCAAGACGGTGAACGCCCGGGTGGAACGGGTCCGCCGAATCTTCAAGTGGGCCGTGGCAGAGGAACTGGTGCCACATCCGTCCACCACGCCCTCGCCGCCGTCTCCGGCCTGCAGCGGGGCCGCACCCCCGCCCGCTAGACCGAGCCGGTGGGGCCGGTGGAGGAAGCGGTGGTGGACGCCACCCTGCCGTTCCTCAACCGGCACGTCCGCGGGTTGGTCGAGTTCCAGCGGCTCACCGGCTGTCGGCCGGGGGAGGTGAACCTCCCCAGGGATCGTGGACAGTGGGAAAGCGGTGTATCCTCAACTGACCCGGAGACCCACCGATGACCCAAGTGCGTGGCCAGTACCCGCCGGAGTTCAAGCTCCGCGCGGTGGCGATGATGACCGACCAGGGGCGGAGTGTGGCCGAAGTGGCTCGCCAACTGGGCGTGTCGGAGAGCCGACTGCACGAGTGGAAGAAGGCCGTCCGCGAGAAGGGGGCGGCCGCTTTCCCTGGGTCGGGCCATCAGACCCCGTTGGAGGAAGAGAACCGGCGGTGACGGGCCGAGGTGAAGCGGCTCGAGATGGAGCGCGACATCCTGAAACAAGCGACGGCGTTCTTCGCCGCCCACGCGAAGTGATCTTCGCCTGGGTCGAGGAACGCCGGGCCGAATACCCGGTGGCCGTCCAGTGTCGCGTGCTGGGCGTGTCGCGGGCCGGATACTACGCCTGGCGGACCCGGGCACCCAGCGACACCGCCCGGCGACGCGACCACCTGACGGCCACGATTCGGGCCATCCACGACGAGTCGCACAAGGACACCTACGGCAGCCCGCGGATGGCCCGCGAGTTGATCGTCCGGGGCGTGGCGTGCTGTGTCAACACGGTGGCGAAGGTGATGACCGAAGCGGGGATTCGAGCGAAGTCGAAGCGGCGGTCTGTTCGCACGACCGACTCCCGGCATCGCCTGCCGGTGTCGGCGAACGTCCTCGCCCGGGACTTCACGGCGTCGAAGGCGAACCAGAAGTGGGTCATGGATTTGACCTATATCCCGACTCACGAGGGGTGGCTGTTTCTGGCCCTGGTGGTGGACCTGTTCTCGCGGCGGATCGTCGGCTGGGCGATGGATGCGACGATGACCAGCCGACTGGTGGTGGACGCGTTGGCCATGGCGGTGAGTCGTCGCGGGCCGGTGGCCGGGGTGATCGCTCACTCGGACCGGGGGAGTCAGTACGCGAGCGACCACTTCCAGGCGGAGCTGCGGCGGCACCAGATGGTGGGGAGCATGAGCGGGGTGGGCCGGTGTTGGGATAACGCCGTGATCGAGAGTCCCTTCGGTCGGATGACAGTGGAGCCGGTTCACGGCTAGCAGTACACGACTCGGGACGAAGCGAAGGCGTCGATCTTCGAGTCCATCGAGGTGTTTGATCACCGCGTCCGACGGCACTCGACTCTGGAGTACAAGACCCCGGACGAGTTCGAGCGGACGCATAACCCGGACATCCGCTCACTCACTGTCCACTTTCCGTGGGGAAGATCAACCGTCATCGCCGGCCGGTACACGCTGGTCGAAGTGATCGGCGAGGGCGGCATGGGGTCGGTGTACCTGGCCAGTCAGTCTGAGCCGGTGAAGCGGCAGGTGGCGCTGAAGCTGATCAAGACAGGGATGGACTCGAAGGGGGTGCTCGCCCGGTTCGACGCCGAGCGGCAGGCGCTGGCCCTCATGGACCACCCGAACATCGCCCGCATCTACGATGGCGGTGTCACCCCGGCCGGTCAGCCGTTCTTCGTTATGGAGTTGGTGAAGGGTGTGCCGCTCACCGAGTATTGCGACGCGCACCGACTGACCGTCGATGCTCGGTTGCAGTTATTCGTGGCGGTGTGCCAGGCGGTCCAGCACGCCCACCAGAAGGGGATCTTTCTCCGCGACCTGAAGCCGGGCAACGTGCTGGTGACGGAGGTGTACGGCCGGCCGACGCCCAAGGTGATCGACTTCGGGGTGGCCAAGGCGACCGAACAAAAACTGACCGACCAGAGCTTCTCCGACACCGGGGCCATCGTCGGCACGCCGGCGTACATATCGCCCGAGCAGGCCGATCCGTCGTCCATGGACATCGACACCCGCACCGATGTGTATGCCCTCGGGGTGATGCTCTACGAACTGCTCACCGGCTCGCCGCCCATTGACGCCAAGCAGTTCAAACGGGGGGCGATCCTGGAGATGCTGGGGATGGTGCGGGAGGTGGAGCCGCCGCGGCCGAGCACGCGGTTGAGCGCGGCCAACGCCCGACCGAACATCGCCGCGAACCGGAGCATCGACCCGGCCAAACTCTCGAAGTTACTCCAGGGCGAACTCGACTGGGTGGTGA
>JANNQE010000555.1:0-12491 GCA_031441625.1 Planctomycetia bacterium | reverse complement strand
CGTCCGCCGCATGGGTTGCGATCACCCAGGCGGCGGACGCCGCCGGTTCACCGGGCGGGCACACCGGAGGGCACGCGATGAGTACGGCGGTCGTTGGTGAGAAGAAGCTGTGGACGACCGAGGAGTTGCTGGCGATGCCGGACGACGGCGTCGAGCGGTGGTTGATCCGCGGGAAGCTGTACGAGAAGCACCCCAACGAGGAGTTCGCCGACATGACCAAGCGGAATCGCTTCCACAGCCGGGCGGTCATTCGAGTGGGGTTCGTGCTGGAACGGTGGCTCGAAACCCAGCCCGAACCGCGGGGGCAAGTGGTCGGGGGGGAGGCCGGGTTCATCATCCGCCACGACCCGGATTCGACGGTCGGAATCGACGTGGCGTACGTGTCGGCCGAAGCGGTCGGCATTCAGACGGAAGACACCACCATGTTCGACGGGTCGCCGGTGCTGGCCGTCGAAATCCTGTCGCCGAGCAACACGCACCAGGAGGTGACGGACAAAGTGCAGGACTACTTGTCGGTCGGCGTGGCGCTGGTGTGGGTGGTCGACACCGACTTCCGCACCGTGGCGGTGTACCGCCCGGACGCCGAGCCGGTGCTGTTCAACCGCACGCAAACGCTGTCCGCCGACCCCGTGTTGCCCGGCTTCTCGTGCCCGGTGGCCGACCTCTTCCGCTAATCCCGACCTACAATCCCATTATGTGGCCCACCCCCGAACAGACCGACGGACTGCTCGCCGACGCCAAGGCGGACCGCGCCGACGCCGTCGACCGCATCCTGCAAGCCTTCCGCGAGCCGCTCCGCCGCGTCATCGGCCTGCGGCTCGACCCGGCCCTCGCCCGCCGCGTGGACGCCTCCGACATCGTGCAGGACGTGATGATCGAGGCCGCCCAGCGGCTGCGGGAGTACCTGAAAGCGCCGAACATGCCGTTCCAGTTGTGGCTCCGGCACCTGGCACAAGACCGGATCATCGACACCCACCGTCGGCACCGGCTGGCCCAGCGGCGGAGCGTGGACAAGGAGCAGCCGATTGCGAAACCGGCGTGGGCGACGGGCGACTCGTCGGCCGGGCTGGTGGCTCAACTCATCGACACCGAGAAGACACCGGCGACCGAAGCCATTCAACAGGAGTTGGGTCGGCGGCTGACCGAAGCGATGGACCAGTTGAGCGACGACGACCGCGAAGTCATCCTCATGCGGCACACCGAGCAGATGTCGAACCAGGACGTGGCGAACGCGCTCGGCCTGACGGAAGCGGCGGCCAGCATGAGATACCTGCGGGCGCTGCGGCGGCTGCGGGCGGTGCTGGTGCCCGACGGCGGCAACCAGCCGGAAAGTCTGGGGTAGTGGTGCGTGACGCCTGAAAGTGTGGGCAAATTTCTCGCCGCAGAGCGGCGACCGATGTTCGCCAGGGGTGAAACCCCTGGGTGCCGGCCCGACAACCCACAAGCCCCGGAGGGGCGACAGACATCGCATCTGTCGCCCCTCCGGGGCTTCTTCGTGTCGTCGCATCGTGTCCAGGGTTTCCGCTCGCTGTCGCTCGCTCCACCCCTGGCGAACATCGGTCGCCGCTCCGCGAAGGGCGGCTGGCCTCTCTCGGGCCGACCGGTCGGTTTCATGTAGGTGTTCCCGCCGGCGGCGGTAATACAAGTGGCACAGTCCGCGCCGGAAGGGGGTGTCATGGGTCGTTCGCTGTCGGCGGTCGCGGTGGCCGGCCTACTGGTGCTGCCCGCCGCGTGTACCCGCCCGCCCCCGCCCACCGTGCAAGCGCCCCCGGTGGTGGTGAAGGTGGTCACCCCGCGGTCACAAATGGTCACGGATTATCAGGACTTCACCGGCCGGGCGAAGGCGTCCGACACGGTTGACATTAAAGCCCGCGCGACCGGCTACCTGGACAAGATCCACTTCACCGAAGGGGCGAAGGTGACGGCCGGTCAGCCGCTTTTCGACCTGGAACCGGGCACCTACGCCACCGACCTGAGCCGGGCGAAGGCGGTGGTGGCCCAGGCCGACGTGGTGCTCACCAACCGCCAGCGGGACTACGACCGCGTGTTCGGCCTGAGTTCCACCACCACGCAAGAGCGGGACGCCGTCCGCGCAGACCGGGACGAGGCGGCGGCCACCCTGGACGTGGCCAAGAAGCAGACCGCCCAGGCCCAGCGGCTGTTTGACTACACCAAGCTGACGGCACCGAAGGACGGCCGCATCGGTCGGCACCTGATCGACCGCGGCAGCCTGGTGCAGGCCGACATGACGCTACTGGCCACCGTCGTGACGGCCGACCCGATGCACGTGTACTTCGACGTGGACGACCGCACCGACCTGCGGCTGAAGCGGCTGACCGGGTCGGTCATCGGCTCGAAGGTGAAGATCGGCCTGCCCGACCAGGACGGCTTCCCCGATCCGAAGGACGGCGGGTTCGCCGGTACGGTCACGTTCCGCGACACCCAACTGACCGCCACCACCGGCACCATCACCCTGCGGGCGGACGTGCCCAACCCGAACGGCGTGCTCACCCCCAACCTGTTCGTGCGGGTGCGGCTGCCGCTGGGCGAGGCGAAGGCGAGCGTGCTGGTGCCCGAGGAAGCCATCTTCACCGACCAGGGGCTGAAGCACGTCTGGCTGGTGAACGCGAAGGACGAGGCGGAGTACCGACAGGTGAAGGTGGTGGGGTTGCAGGTGGGCACGGACGTGGTGGTGGAGCCGGTGCCGGGCAAGGCGGACAGCGGCGTTGCGGCCGGCGAGCGGGTGATCGTGTCCGGCGGCCAGCGGGTGCGGAAGGACATGAAGGTGGTGGTCAAGTAGGTGCCGCCTGCCGGGCGGCACTCGGCGTCCGGCCCGGCAGGCCGGACCTACCAAATACGCCATGCATAAATTCTTCATCGACCGCCCGATCTTCGCCGTCGTGATCGCCCTGGTGCTCACGCTCGCCGGGGCGCTGTCGTACACGCAGCTGCCGGTGTCGCAGTTCCCGCCCGTCACCCCGCCCACCATCCAAGTGGATTGCAACTACCCCGGCGCGAGCGCCGACGTGGTGGCCAAGACCATCGCCGCCCCCATCGAGCAGCGGGTGAACGGGGTCGAGCGGATGCTGTACATGAACAGCCAGAGCACGTCCGACGGCAGCTACACCCTGACCGTCACGTTCGAGACGGGCACCGACCTGAACGTGGCTCAAGTGATGGTGCAGAACCGCGTCAACCTGGCCATCCCGGAACTGCCCGAGACGGTGCGGGCCATCGGCGTGACCGCCCGCAAGCGGTCGCCCGAAATCCTCCTCACCGTGAGCATCAACTCGCCCGACAACAGCTACGACCAACTGTACCTGAGCAACTACGCCGCCCTGCACCTGCGGGAAGAACTGGTGCGGGTGCGGGGCATCTCGGAGGTGCTCATCTTCGGCCAGCGCGACTACTCCATGCGGGTGTGGATCGACCCGGACAAGTTGGAGGCGCGGCAACTGACGGTGCTCGACGTGCTCACCGCCCTGCGGGGGCAGAACCGCGAGGTGGCGTTCGGGCACGTGGGCGGGGGCGACACCGGCACCGACACGCACCTGACGGTGAGCACCCAGGGGCGGCTGGAGACGCCCGAACAGTTCGGCCAGGTGATCGTCCGCACCGGCCCCGCCGGCCAACTGGTGCGGGTGAAGGACGTGGCCGAGGTGACGCTGGGCGCGCGGTCGAGCGACATCGAGAACCGCTTCGACAACAAGCCGACGGTCGGCCTGGCTGTGTTCCTGGAGCCGAACGCGAACGCGCTGGAGTGCGCCGACACCATCAAGGCGAAGATGACGGAGTACCAGAAGGAGTTCCCCGAGGGCATCATCTCCGAGATCGGGTACGACACCACCCCGTACATCAAGGCGAGCATCAACGAGGTGTGGAAGGCGCTCCGCGATTCGACCATCCTGGTGGCCATCGTGGTGCTGGTGTTCTTGCAGAGCTGGCGGGCCGCCATCATCCCACTCGCCACCATCCCCGTGGCCATCGTGGGCACCCTGGCGGCCATGTACGCCGTCGGGTTCGGCATCAACAACCTGACCCTGTTCGGGCTGGTGCTGGCGGTGGGCATCGTGGTGGACGACGCGATCGTGGTGGTGGAGGCGGTGCAGCACCAGTTGGAGAAGGGGCTGAGTCCGCGAGACGCAACGCTGAAGGCGATGAGCGAGGTGAGCGGGCCGGTCATCGCCGTCGGACTGGTGCTGACTGCCGTCTTCATCCCGTGCATGTTCCTGAGCGGCATCGTCGGGCTGTTCTTCCGCCAGTTCGCCCTCACCATCGCCATCAGCACGCTCATCAGCACCTTCCTGTCGCTCACCCTGTCGCCCGCCCTGGCGGTGGTGCTGCTCCGCCCGCACGCCGCCGGGCGGTCGGTCGGCCTGGTCGAACGGCTGGCGTGGGGGCTGGGGGCGGGCGGGTTGGTCGGCTTCCTGCTGATGCGGTTGGACGTGTGGCACCCGCTCGGGGTGGGGGAGTGTACCCTCGACCCGGACGGGCGGGCCGTGCCGATCACCAGCGAGGCGTGGCGACCGCCGCTCCCCGGTCTCGGCCAGTGGTCGGTGCCAGTCTACACCCTCGGGTGGGTGGTGGCGGGGGGGGCGGCAGTCGGCGGGTTCTTCCACCCCACCCTGTTCCGCCTGTTCAACGCCGGGTTCGACCGCACCGGCCGGGCGTACACCACCGCCGTCGGCTGGTTCATCCGCGTGCCGCTCGTGCTGGTGGTCGTGTACGCCGGCCTGGGGGTGCTGGGCTACCGCACGTACCAGCAGATCCCGAGCGGGTTCATCCCCACCCAGGACAAAGGCTACCTGATCGCCAGCGTGCAACTGGCCGACGCCGCCAGCGCCGAGCAGACCCGCGAGGCGATGATGCGGGTGACGAAGGTGGCACTGGACACGCCCGGCGTGAAGCACATCAACGCGGTGGCCGGCAACTCGTTCGCGCTCAGCGCCTACGGGTCGAACTTCGGCAGCATGTTCATCATCCTGGACGACTTCGACCAGCGGCGGACGCCCGAACTCTACTCGGCGGTGGTCGCGGCCAACCTGAACAAGCGGATCAACGCCGAGGTGCCGCAGGCGACAGTGAACGTGTTCCCGGCCCCGGCCGTGCCGGGGTTGGGCCGCAGCGGCGGCATCCGCCTGATGGTGCAAGACCGCGGCGAACTGGGGCCGAAGGCTCTCGAGCGGGAGACGCAGAACCTGATCGCGCAGGCGAAGTTGCAACCCGCCCCCACCAGTGCGCCCGCCGCCGGGGGCGGGTTGCCGGGGGCAGCCCCGCCGACCGCGCCAATGTATCAGAACCCGTTCACCGTGTTCAAAGTGAACTCACCGCAACTGCGGGTGATCGTGAACGACGCCGAGTGCGTGGCCGCCGGCGTGGACCCGCTCGACGTGTACGCCACCATGAGCGCGACCCTGGGTCAGCGGTACGTGAACGACTTCAACCGCTTCGGCCGCACCTTCCAGGTGAACGTGCAGGCGGCGTCCGCGTCGCGGAACCAGATCACCGACGTGAAGCGGCTGCGGGTGCGGAACAAGGCGGGCGAACTGGTGCCGCTCGGCGCGCTCGCCGACGTGAAGGCGGGCAGCGGCCCGCTGGTGGTGACGCGGTACAACACGTACCCGGCGGCGGCCATCAATACGAACGTGTCGCCCGGGGTGAGCAGCGGGGACGCCATCGGCGTGTTCGAGCAACTGGCCGCCCGCGAGCTGCCGAACACGATGGGGTACGAGTGGACCGAGCTGGCGTTCATCGAGCGGCGGAGCCGCGACACCGGAGTTCTGGTGTTCGCCCTGGCCGTGGTGGTCGTGTTCCTGGTGCTGGCGGCGCTGTACGAGAGCTGGTCGCTGCCGGTGGCGGTCATTCTGGTGGTGCCCATGTGCGTCATCTCGGCGCTCGCCGGCGTGTGGCTGGCGCGGCAGGAGTTCAACCTGTTCACGGCCGTCGGGCTGGTGGTGCTGGTCGGGCTGGCGTGCAAGAACGCCATCCTGATCGTCGAGTACGCCAAGCACCAGCGGGAGGGCGGGGCGAGCCGCCGCGACGCCATCCTGGCGGCGTGCAAGCTGCGGCTGCGGCCCATCCTGATGACGAGCGTCGCGTTCATCCTGGGCGTCACCCCGCTCGCATTCGCCGACGGGGCCGGGGCGGAGATGCGGCGGGCGCTGGGGGTGACGGTGTTCAGCGGCATGATCGGGGTGACGGCCTTCGGCGTGTTCCTCACGCCCGTCTTCTTCGTCCTGGTGGACTGGCTGACGGAGACGTGGGTGGTGAAGTCGGCGGAGGTGCGGTGGCTGGTGAAGTGGAGCCTGTACGTGTTCGCGTTCGGCTGGGTGCGGGCAGTGGTGCGGTGGGGCAAGGCGCGAGCGGAGGTGCGAAAGGCGAAACTGCCAAAGCCGACGAAGGCGGTGCCGTCGTGACCTCACGAGGTGATGAGACGAACACCTGGTTTACCGTCGGCATCCAAAAGCACGACGTTCGGGTCATTGGTAGCAAGGATGAAGAAGAATTCCCCGTCTCGGGAGCTGAGGTCGAAATAGTGGTGCAGGTCGATCAGCCCGAGCAGGGGGACGTGAATGGTGGCGTCCTCAACCACCAAGAAGCGTATGTGGAACTCGAAGTCTTCGATTCGCCCGGCACCGGGGTTGGTAGGTGTCGGCTGTCTGTCCCAGTTGTGAAACCGTACCCACCGCCAGACGATCCACCCCCGGCGGGGCGGTTGGCCGTCATCGAACCCGCCGACGCGGGTCTCTTCGCCGAGCGTGCGGAAGTCACCAAACCCGAATTCAGTGGCGAATTCGGTGGATACGGTACTCAACTCGGCCCCGGTGTCGTACTGGAACCATTCCGGGCGGAAGTGGCGAGTACGAGATCGATCCACGAGGTCCGGGCGGCGGATAGAAAAGCGGCCCCGGATCTGGGCGTGAGCCAGACCGTCGGGGCACTGGAAATCGTCACGGATACAGCGAAAGAATGGCCGACCGAACGGGCGGAGAAAAAGTGTCATGCGGCCTCCGTGTCGAACGGACGAGACTCACCTGACAGTATACACCCCCGGTTGTGGGACCGCGGCATGAAAGACCGTCCACTCCTCATACTCCGGCCGGTCGGAAAGCCACGCCACGACATCAGCCCGGCTAGCGAACGGCCCCTCGACGGAGAATTCGAAGGCCCCCATCGTTTCGTCCCAGCGATCAAAATAGGCAACCCACTGGTTCGGGTAGCGAGCGCGCAGTTCGGCCAATTGAGAGCGGAAAGCGCTCACCTTCTCCTTCGGGCTGGCGACTGTTTCGATCCACGCCATTTGCTCATGTACCTCGTCCATTGTCCTCCTCCGTCGGGCGGCCGGTGCGACCGCGAATATGGATGGGTCAGGATATCAGGTACGGCAAGGGCGGGAAGGCCTGTTGAACTGTTCACCCGCCTGGAAGAGGCGGAAAGATTCAGTAGGCGATTCCGCTCTTTAGACCGGCGAGGTCATCGATACCACCCGCACAGCCGTTCGAACCGGCACCCTGTGGCCACATGCTCGGTCTTCATGGATTCTACGCGATCTGGCTTTCACAGCGCTCCATCTGCCTGATTTCTCCGACAAACTTTGAGACCGCGAGGCCCGTTGCATGTTCGCCGACTTCTTCATCCGCCGGCCCATCTTCGCCGCCGTGCTCAGCATCCTCGTCACCCTCGGCGGGGCGGTCGGGCTGCTCCGCCTGCCGGTGGCGCTCTACCCGGACATCACCCCGCCCACCGTGGAGGTGTCCGCCACCTACCCCGGCGCGCACGCCAAGACCCTCGCCGACACCGTCGCCGCCCCCATCGAGGAGCAGGTGAACGGGGTGGAGAACATGCTGTACATGAGCAGCGCGTCGGCCAACGACGGCACGTACTCGCTCACCGTCACCTTCAAGCCGGGCACGGATTTGAACATCGCGCAGGTGCTGGTGCAGAACCGCGTGAACGTGGCCACCCCCAAGCTGCCCGACGAGGTGAAGCGGCGGGGGGTGACGGTGAAGAAGAAGGCGACGGGCACCCTCATGATCATCAACCTGAGCAGCCCGACGGGCAACGACGACCTGTACCTGAGCAACTACGCCACCATCCAGCTCCGCGACGAGCTGGCCCGGGTGGACGGGGTGGGCGACATCCAGTTCCTCGGCCAGCGGGACTACGCCATGAGGGTGTGGGTGAACCCGAACAAGCTGGCCAACCGCGGGCTGAGCGCGGACGACGTGCGGGCCGGCATCCTGGAGCAGAACGCGCAGGTGGCGGCCGGGCAGATCGGCCAGCCGCCGGTGCCCACCGGCCAGGCGTTCCAGTTCACCATCAACACCCGCGGGCGGCTGACCGAGACGGCTGAGTTCGGCGAGATCGTGCTCAAGACGGACGCCGACGGGCGGGCGGTGCGGCTGAAGGACGTGACCGACCGCATCGAACTGGGGGCACTCTCCTACGACCAGGCGTGTACCCTCGACGGCCGCCCGTCGGTCGCCCTGGCCGTCTACCAGTTGCCCGGCACGAACGCCATCGAGACGGCCAAGAAGGTGAAGGCGAAGATGGAGGAGCTGAAGCCGCGGTTCCCGCCGGGGGTGGAGTACCAGATCGTGTACGACACCACCCCGTTCATTCAGGAGTCGGTGAACGAGGTGGTGCGGACGCTCGTCGACGCGGTCGCGCTGGTGGCGCTCGTCATGCTCGTCTTCCTGCGGAGTTGGCGGAGCGCGGTCATCCCGCTGGCGGCGGTGCCGGTGGCCATCGTCGGCACGTTCGGGGCGATGGCCCTGGCCGGGTTCAGCCTGAACACCCTCACCCTGTTCGGGCTGGTGCTGGCGGTCGGCATCGTGGTGGACGACGCCATCGTCGTCGTCGAAGCGGCGCAGCACCACTTGGACAGCGGCATGACGCCGCGAGACGCCACCGCCAAGGCGATGAAGGAGGTGAGCGGGCCGGTGGTGGCCGTCGGCCTGGTGCTCACGGCCGTGTTCGTGCCGTGCGTGTTCATCAGCGGCATCGTCGGCGAGTTCTTCCGCCAGTTCGCCGTCACCATCGCCATCAGCACGCTCATCTCGGCCTTCAACTCGCTCACCCTGTCGCCCGCCCTGTGCGGCCTCCTCCTCCGCCCGCAAGTGGGCACAAGCGGGAACCGCCGCTTCACCCGCCACCTGCTCATCCCGCTCGCGTTCGCCGGCTCGGCGCTGTTCCTACTCACCCCGCACCTCCGCCCGCTGGTGAATGAGCACGTCACCCCGCTTCTGCCCGAGGCCGTTCAATTGGTCGTGCCGGAGGTCGTCGCCGTGCTCGTCGCCCTCGCCGCCGGCGTGCTGGTGTCGCTGTTCTTTGAACGGCTGTTCAACCTGTTCACGGCCGCCTACCTGCTGGTGGTGAAGGGAAGTCTGTGGCTCACCCCGCTGGTGCTGGTCGTGTTCGGCGGGCTGGTGTACTGGACGTACCACGAGTTCGACACCGCCCCGACCGGGTTCATCCCCCCGCAAGACAAGGGCTACCTGCTGGTGAACGTGCAACTGCGGGAGGGGGCGTCGCTCACCGCCACCGAGAAGGCGGCGGCGGCCGTGGACGGCGCGGCCCGCGGCATCCCCGGCGTGCGGCACACCGTGGCCGTGGCCGGCAACTCGGCCGTGCTGGGTGGGAACGCGGCGAACGTGGCCACCGTGTACGTCATGCTCGACGACTTCGACCACCGCCGTTCGCCCGAACTGTCCGCCGACGCCGTCGCCGCACGACTGCGAACCGCCTGCCTGACCGCCGTCCCGCAGGCGGTCGTGACGGTGTTCCCCGCCCCGCCGGTGGACGGCTTGGGCGCGGCCGGCGGCTACCGGCTGATGCTCGAAGACCACGTCGGCGACGAGAAGACCACCCGCCTGGTGCAAGCGCAGGCCGACGCGGTGGTGGCGAAGGCGAACGACCCGAACGAGACGCCCGAGTTGGACGGCGCGTTCAGCGGCACCAACTCGAACAGCCCGTGGGTGTGGCTGGAGTTCGACCGCGACGCGGCCGAGACGACCGGGGTGCTAGTGGCCGACGTGCTCACCGCCCTGCGGCAGTACTTCGGCTCGGAGTATGTGAACGACTTCAACAAGTTCGGCCGCACCTGGCAGGTGAACGTGCAGGCGGACGCCAAGTACCGCAAGGGGCTGGACGGCCTGTTCGCCGTACAGGTGCCCAACCGGCACACCGGCGAGATGGTGCCCGTCCGCCGCTTCCTGACCGCGAAGGAGAGCACCGGCCCCACACTCGTGGTGCGGTACAACCTGCACCCGACCGCCCCCATCACCGCCACCCCCGCCGTTGGCACCAGCAGCGGCACGGCCATGGCCAAGTTGAAGGGACTTGCCGAGGCGGAGTTGAAGGACACCCCGACGGCGAAGGTCGAGTGGACCGAACTGGCCTTCCTGCAACAGGAGACCGGCAGCACGGCCCTGTGGGCGTTCGCGCTCAGCGTGGTGCTGGTGTTCCTGGTGCTGGCCGCGCAATACGAGAGCTGGACGCTCCCGCTGGCGGTCATCCTGGTGGTGCCGCTCTGTCTGCTGTCCGCGCTGCTCTGCTGCCGGTGGGCCGGGTACGACGTGAACATCTTCACCCAGATCGGGTTCGTGGTGCTGGTCGGGCTGGCCAGCAAGAACGCCATCCTGATCGTCGAGTACGCGCGATCTCGGCGGCTGGCCGGGGCGAGCGTGTGGCAGGCGACACTGGAGGCGTGCAAGCTCCGCCTGCGGCCCATCGTGATGACGAGCGTGGCGTTCATCCTCGGTGTGGTGCCGCTGGTCATCGCGTCTGGGGCCGGTTCCGAGATGCGCCGCACCCTGGGCACGGCCGTGTTCGCCGGCATGATCGGGGTGACGGCGTTCGGCGTGTTCCTCACGCCCGTCTTCTACTTCGCCCTGCAATGGCTGACCGAGCGGCTGTTCGGCCCGCCGAAGCGGGTGGATACAATGGCCGCGGAATCACCCCCCGACTTCCTCGACGAGAAGTCGCTCGCACCGGACTACACCTGAGCGACACTATGACCCCCGCCCTCCGCACCACACTGCTCCTCCTGCTCGCTGTGTCCGCGTTTGCCGCGGATCGGGTCGAACTGAAGCACGCCCCGGCGCCGGTGGACAACCCGCTGAAGGGGCTGGTCCCATATCAGGCCGACGTGCGGGACAGGTTCCCGCACACCCTGGAGTTCAACTACCTGCCGTACTCGGCACTGGTGACGGGGTACGACGAGTTCGACTGGAAACCGCTGGAGAAACTGCTCGACGACGTCGCCGGTCGCGGGCATCAGGCGGTCCTTCGCATCTTCCTGGAGTACCCGAACAAGAAGGGCGTCATCCCCGACTTCCTGGTGAAGGACGGCCTGAAGGTTCACAAGTGGCTGTACACCGAGACACAGCCGGAACCGCCCGCCCCCATCGAGACGCCAGACTACGAGGACAAGAACCTGCGGAAGTCGCTCAAGAGTTTCCTCGCCGCGTTCGGCAAGAAGTACGACGGCGACCCCCGCATCGGCTTCCTCACCGCCGGCCTGCTCGGCACCTGGGGCGAGTGGCACACCTACCCGAAAATCGAACTCTTCGCCAGCAAGGCGGTGCAACTGGAAGTGATGGACGCCTACGAAGCGGCCTTCAAGACCACGCCCGTGCTGTTGCGATACCCGGCCGGCGCGAAGGACTACCAGAAGGCGAAGAACGCCGACCGCAAGTTCGGCTACCACGACGACTCGTTCGCGTGGGCCACCCTAGACACCGGCAAGAAGGGCGACGAGTGGTTCTACATGACCGCCCTCAAAACCGCCGGCCCGGACGCCGAAGCCAAGTGGAAGGCACACCCCATCGGCGGGGAGATCCGCCCGGAGGCGTGGGGCAAGGTGTTCGACGACAAGCCGGGGAAGAAGGAAATCCAGAACTTCCGCGAGTGCGTGGAGACGACGCACGCCACCTGGCTGATGGACAGCGGCATGTTCGAGAAGAAACAGCAGGCGGATCGGGTCAAGCGGGCCGAGGAGCAGGTGCGGCGGATGGGGTACGAGTTCCACGCACCGGGCGTGACGGTCGGTGAGGTGAACGGCGGCAAGCTGGACGTGAAACTGGAAATCGAGAACCGCGGGGTGGCGCCCTTCTATTACGACTGGAAGGCCGAGTGGGGGTTGCTCGCCGACGGCACGCCGGTGAAGGCGACGGGGGGTGCCGGCAAACTGACGGGGCTGCTGCCCGGCGACAAGCCGCGGGTGTGGGCAGAGACCGTTGACGTGAGCGGGCTGAAGGCGGGCAAGTACACCCTGGCCGTGCGAGTGCCGAACACGCTCAAGGGCGGCAAGCCGGTGCGGTTCGCCAACGCCACCCAGGGCGACGAGTGGCTGACCCTGGGGGCGGCGGAGATCAAATGACACGAGCCGCGAACGCCAGCGGGCGGGGGGATGTAAACCGCCCGCACCCGGTCCGCGGCCGGGACGAAGAATTTTGATGTCCCGCCACAGGACCGACACCATTGCCCGG
>JANNQE010000554.1:0-3417 GCA_031441625.1 Planctomycetia bacterium | reverse complement strand
AGTTCTTTTTTCCAGACAAATGGGCTCAAGACGACTCAAGACATCAGCGGTGTCAAGATTGCCTGAGCGACGTCGATGGTGGCGATGACGTGGATCATAGTGGTCTGCTCGCTCCGCGAGCGGATCGGGGGAGCCACTCGCGGAGCGAGTGGACCACAATCCGGTTCGGCTTGCGTGGGGTGTCGGCTCTGACATAACATACGCGCCCCGCACAGCACGGACGCTGCCCCGTGGCCGACAAGCTCACTCCGCTCATCCTCGACGCCCTCGCCCGGGCCGTGGCCGACCCACACGGGTCGCCGCTGTTCGCGTCCAAGTCCGCGCCCGGTCTGTTCCCGGCGGTCGCAGCCGCGAAGCCCGCCGCCCACAAGTGCCTTCAGGAAGGGCTGATCCGCATGGTCCGCACCGACGGCCAGGGGAAGCAACTGCGTGAATACTACGCCGGCACCCCCACCGGGCTGAAATTCCTCGTCGAGCACACGTCCCCCAAGCAGGTGCTGGACGACTTCGTGCGGCTGCTCGAAGAGCGCCGCGACGAGGTGGCCGAACTGCTGTCCGCGGCCGAACGGATGGCTTCCGGGATCGACGGCATGAAAGCGGCGGTGGCGGCGGTGCTGCCGCGGGTACTGAATGGAACCGGGAACGGAGTGACCGGGTGTCCTGCACCTGCCCACTCGGTCACTCCGTTCCCGGTTCCAGAGCCGGTGTCCACCGCCGAACTGTGCGAACTCATCCACACCCGTTTGCGGGATTGGGCGTCGTCGGCCGGCGTGCCGAGGGACTGCCCGCTGGTCGACCTGTTCAGCAGCCTGAGCACCCTCGACCCGGCCCCGACGGTCGGGCAGTTCCACGATGCCCTGCGGCAATTGCACGCCGACGCCCGCATTTACCTGCACCCGTGGACCGGCCCGCTGTACGCCCTGCCCGAACCCGCAGTCGCACTGTTAGTCGGCCACGAGATCGCTTATTACGCTTCCTTGCGTTAACCCCCCGGAGGTTACGGATGACCGCCACCCTGACCCGCCCCGCGCCGACCGCCGTTGCCAACCCCCGCGAGTACCTGAAGCGGGCGGGCAACCCGTTCCGCAACTACTTCGCCCGCAACCCGGACGACGACGTGTGCGCCCGCTACCACGTGCCCGAGCTGTTCGCCGCCGAGCGGGACCTGCTGCACGCCATCATCGACCTGTACCGCTACGACCCGATGGCGCACTCCGAGGTGGTGCCGGTGTTGGGCAACAAGGGCGCGGGCAAGACGCACCTGCTGCACAGCATCAAGCACGGGAGCGGCGGGCAGTGGCAACTGCTCGTCACGCCGGGGGTGTTTCAGAAGGACACCGACTTCCTCGAATACCTGCTGTTCCAGATCATCGACACGCTGCTCGGCGGGGGCAAGCAGAAGGGCTGCCGGCCGATGGAGTACGTGGGCGACCAACTGGTGCGGCGGCAACTCGGGCTGGCGATCCGCGACCTGCAGCCGGCCGACAAGGTGGAACTGTTCCCCCCGCCGGGGCTGGGCCGGTGGGCGCGGCGGCTGGGCCTGGGCACCACGCAGGCGAGCGAGCGGGCCGAGTGGCTGGTCGAGAACCTGAGCGGGTACGCCAACTTCGCCCGCGTGCCGATGCCGCTGAACCAAGCGCTGAGCGGGGCCGGCCTGACCCCGCAGCGGGCGTATGACCTGTGCGCCGCGTACACCGCCCGCACCGAACCGCACAACGCCGCCGGCCTCATCCGCCGCAACGTGCTGAACGGGTTCGTGAAGGCCGCGCTGCTGAACGACGAGTCGGAGTTGGCCAGCTTCCTCACCTACGGGTTCGCCGAACTCGACTTCAACGTGAAGCCGGGCCGCCAAGACCTGGTGCTGCAACTGTTCAAAGTGCTGACGGACGTGTTCCGCGGGCTGAAGATCCCCGTGGTGGTGGCGTTCGACCAACTGGAAGACCTGCTGCTCGCCCGCCGCAACGACGACGTCCACCGCACCGCCGAGGCGTTCTTCGCCGGCATCGTGCAGGTGATGCACCAGATCGACGGCCTGTGCTTCCTCATCTTCGCCGAGCGCGGGCTGTGGAACCGCTTCGTGCCCAGCCTGGACGGGTACATTCAGGACCGCCTGAACAACCCCGTTCACGTGCCCAAGTTCGGCACCGTGAAGGCACTCCGCCTGGAAGCCCCGCCGGTGGAGCTGGTGCGGCGGGTGGTGGAAGCCCGCCTTCGGCCGGTGCTGGACGAACTGCCGAACGCCGCCGACTACCCCGGCCTCTACCCGTTCGCCGGCGAGCAGGTGGACCGCGTGGCCCGCACCGAGCCGACCCTGCGGGACATGCTGCAACAGTACCGCCACCTGTTCGACCACATGATCTACGGCCCGGACGACAACACGCCTGGAACCGCCGGCGTCAGCCGGCTGGGTGAAGCCGACCCGCGACCGCAGGCGAGCGGGCTGATGAACCGCATCACCGACTTCGGCGACTTCCCGATGGTGCCGCCAACGCGGGCGGAGGCGTTCGGGCCGATGCCGGTGCCGGGCGTCGAGGTCACCCCAACCCCGCCGCCGGAGAGCCGCATCTCGGCCCTGCTCGGCGAGACCGACGAGCCGATGGCGTTCACGCTGAAGAACGTGGACGTGATCGAGAGCACCCCGGATCTGGGCGAACCCGACCCGCGAGGGTCGTGGGTGCAGACGGACTCCGAGTTCCCCCTCACCCCTCACCCCTCTGCCCAGGGGGGCGAGGGGGACCAGCGTGGCACCCTCCTCACCGCCGTGAGCATGGCCGAACTGTGGGACCAAGAGTTCCGTAGCGCCCGCCGCAAGCTGGAACCGGAAGGCGCGCTCACCGGTGCGACCCGCGAACTGCAAGCGGCGCTCGGCACGTTCCTGACCGCCTGCCACGAGCACGGGGTGAAGGTTGGCCCGTGGCGGCTGCAACACGTGGTCGGCGAGTGGCCGTTCGGCGAGCACCCGACCTACGGCGTCGTCACGCTCGCGCACTGGGCGTGCAAGGACGCCCAGCCGTGGAAGGTGGGCGTGGGGCTGTTCCTCGCCCGCGGGGCCGGCAAGCCGAAGGACCTGGAGATCAAGTTGAACGTGATGGAGGCGCAACCGCCGGTGGTGGATCACATGATCCTGCTGCGGCCGGAAGACGACCTGAGCCTGACCGGGAAGAGCAAGACGCTGTGGACCGAAGCCGAGAAGCGGGGCCGGCACGCCCGCCTGGAGCCGGTGGGCCTCGACGGGTTCGCGCTCATCTACAGCTTCCCGCGGTGGATGGCCGCCCTGCGGGAAGGGCTGCCCGCCGGTGCCCCGCTTCCGAACCTGGCCGACCTGATTCAAGACAAGGCCGAAGGGCTGCTCGAACGGGTGTGCATGCCGATCAACTGAGTTGCGAACTGGCGAGCGGCGGCCGTGAGGCCGCTGTT
>JANNQE010000553.1:0-5347 GCA_031441625.1 Planctomycetia bacterium | reverse complement strand
CATCCAGTTCTTCGGCCGCGAACCCGTAACTGATCGCCCGCAAACACCGCAGCTCGAACGCCAGCCGTGCTGCCGGACACCAGCGTTGCTCCACCAGCACGCTCGCGCGGTCCAGCAGCGCGCCGCGGGGGCGGGTGGACTTCGCCTCCAGCAGCACGTCGAACAACTCGTTCAGCCGCGACAGGATCAGCGCCCCGAGGCTGTCGCGGTGGACCCGCGGGAACCGCGCCACCCGATGGCTGAACCACGTCAACAGGTCGTAGGTCTTCCGGATCACCGGCAGTTCGGGGTTCGACATGACCGCCCCGGAAATGAGCCCCGCCCCGCGGGGCCTTCGGCTTGCGCCGACCAGACCCGCGGGGCGGCTGTTCTCGGTTCGGCCGGCACCCGCCGGCACCGGACCGCGGCCTGGACTTCGCACCCCGGCACGTCCGGGTGGCGCGGAAGGGCGTCCGGACTCTGGCTCTCCCGTCCCTGGGGCGGAGTGCTGACGGGGCGGAACCCGTTCGTGTTGTTGCGGTTCCCCGGCCGATTGTTGTTCGGTTCGCACACCGCAGGTTGATCGGCTGGTTGTTGAACGAGCCACCCCGAAGAAGGCGGTTCGGCCGCCACCCGCACCCGTCATCGGCTCGCCGCCGCCACAGCCTTCAGCACCCACGGGAACCGGCCGGCGAACTCGTGACACCGCTGCACCGCGGCGTGCGTCCCCTTGTTCGTGCGGCAGGCGTAGCTGTCGCCGATGAACGACCGCTCGAAGCCCGGTTCCAGCACATTGCACAGCGCGTGATGCACCACCCGGCCGCGGTCTCGCGGCGCTTTCCGCTGACGGTACAGTTGGTCAACGTGGCCGTCCTGTGCTGAGAAATGCCCGCAAAGCAGGTGTCCGGAACGCGATCACCACGGTTCCGGACACCTCCAATGGACGGGCAGTCCAGTACAGCGCGATCAGGAAAACTCAGCCGTCTTTCTGGCTGTACAAATCTCACAACCCGTCGAAGATGTCGTCAAAGGCGGTCGTGGCTTTATTGCCTTTGACCTTGGTGGCCACGAGCGTCAGGACGCTGTTCTTGCTGTAGATTCCTCCGCCCTCGCCCAATACGCTGCCGTTCGCCTTGTTCCCGTTGACCGTGCTATTTCGCACGGTCACGGTACTGTCGCGGGCGTAGATCCCGCCCCCCTGGGCCGTCGCCCCGTTGGCCTGGTTGGCGTTGACCGTGCAACTTTGCACGGTCAACGTACTGTTGAAGACGTAGATCCCCCCGCCCTGGGCCGTCGCCCCGTTGACCCGGTTGGCGTTGACCGTGCAGTTGGTCAGCATCAGAACGCTGTTGTCGCAGAAGATCCCGCCCCCCTGGGCGGTGCCCGTGGAGATGACCTGGTTGCTGTTGATCACGGAATTGGTGATCGTCGCGGTGCCGTTGGTCGTGCTGATGCCACCCCCCTTGGATGTCGCCTGGTTGTTGTTGATGGTGCAAGAGGCGACGATCAGCGTGCCCTGGGTGCCAAAGTCACGGTTGTAAATGCCACCACCGATGTTGGCGGAGTTGCCGCTAACGGTGCAGTTGGTTAGGTTGGCCCTGCCGTAGTTGGCCAGGCCGCCACCCCTCGCTGCCGGCGTTGTTGCCGCTGACGGTACAGTTGGTCAGCATGGCCGTGCCGGAGTTGGCCAGGCCGCCGCCGCCGAAGCCGGCGGAGTTGCCGCTGACGGTGCAGTTGGTCAGCGTGGCCGTGTTCCAGTTGTACAGGCCGCCGCACGTTAAGCCGGCGGAGTTGCCGCTGATGGTGCAGTTGGTCAGCGTGGCCGTGCCGCCGTTTACCAAGCCGCCACCGCTGGCGGCGGAGTTGCCGCTGATGGTGCAGTTGGTCAGCGTGTCCGTGCTATATTTGGTGTACAGGCCGCCCCCGTTCCCGGAGGAGGAGTTGCCGCTGACGGTGCAGTTGGTCAGCGTGGCCGTGCTGTAGTAGTTGTACAGGCCGCCGCCGCCGAATGTACCGGCGTAGTTGTCGCTGACGGTGCAGTTGGTCAGCGTGGCCGTCGTGCCGCCGAAGTTGACCAGGCCGCCGCCGAAGCCGGCGGAGTTGCCGCTGACGGTGCAGTTGGTCAACGTGAGCGTGCCGACGTTGGCCAGGCCGCCGCCGCCGAAGCCGCTGTAGGCGCTGAAGCCGGCGGAGTTGCCGCTGACGGTGCAGTCGGTCAGCGTGGCCGTGCCGTAGTTGAGTAAGCCGCCGCCGCCGTCGGCGCTGCCGCCAGTGATCGTCAGTCCCGAGATCGACGCGGTGACCAGCCCGTCGATCTGGAACACCCGGATCACCCCGCCGCCGCTGACCGTCACGCCCGCCGCCGGGCCGGTGATCGAGGTCGCGCCGGTCGTGTCGCTCAGTTCGAGCTGGCTGCCTGCCAGGGTGATCGTCTGGGGCGTGCTGAACGCGCCGGCTGCGAAGTTGATCGTGTCGTCGCCCACGTTCGAATTCACTTGATCGACCGCCCAGCGCAGGCTGCCGACGCTGCCGTCGTCAAGGGTGTTGAGGACGGTGAAGGTGGACGGAACCGTGCGGTCCTCCAGTCCCTCCACGCCCAGGCGGGTCCGGGGTGGCCCCCTGCGAATCGGGCGGGTGACGGGGCGGGTGAACACGTCGCGAATCCAGGAACGCATCGACATGGGCAACTCCGATTGCGGGATGGAATAGCACGGAAACCCGTCCGCCCCACGGGCGGAATGCGGTTAGGGGGACAACTCTGTCACGCAGGTCCCGAGGCGCGGACCGTCGCCGCGACCTCACTGAGACACTCAGTGGGGACCACGAAGGAACTCTCCAGCAACTTCTCGTCGTCGTTGATCAGATCGGGGAAGCGCCGCGGCAGCACCGCCACGGCGAACACCTCTTGAACGCCGCTCTCGAACTTGAGCATGGCGACCGTCTCGCCGCGGCGCAGGTCCACGACGCAAACGCCGCACGTCCGTTGCTCGGGCGCGAGCCGCTCGGTGATTGGGATGCCGCTGAAGACGGCTGACTCGCGGACCTGCGACAATCCGACGAAGGCGAGGTCGCCCACGAAGTCAAGCCCTCGCGTGAACCCCGGTACGGCGGCGACCGCCTCATACGTGCCGGTGTTCAGGTCCACGGTGCCGAGCGTGCCCGCGCCCGACTCGCAGACCCACAGCCGGCCGCGATACCACCGCGGCGAGTGGGGCATCGACAGGCCCCGGCACAGGATCGCGCCGGAGTCCACGTCCATCACGATGCCGCCCTTGGCCTTGTTCGCCCGCCAGCCGCCCATCTCGTTCGTTTCGCCGAGTGCGGTGACGTACCTCGGCTTGCCGTCCACCATCCCCAGGCCGTTGAGGTGGCAGCGGTCCGACGGCTCCAACTCGGTGACGAACGGCGGACGCCAGCGGGGCGTGAAGCTCGACTCGGGATCGAGCGTGGCCAGACAGGAGAAGCGAGTGTTGACGAACCAGAGCTGACGGCCTGTGCCGTAGGCCATCTCGTGGATCAGGACGTTGCCGGTGACGTGGCTGGAGCGCGGCAAGAAGCAGGCGTCGTGCGTGCCGGCGGGCTCCAGGCGGCGGGCGACGCTGGGGGCGTCGCGGAACTCCCAGACTTGAATGGTGGTGCCGATGGCGAGCCGGGTGCCGCCGTCGGCCAGGGCCAGGCCCATCGGGGCCTTGAAGGTGCGGTAGTGGGTGTTGAGGTGGTCGCCCTGATCGCGGACCATGACGAGCTTGCCGGCCTGGTAGGTGGTGACCAGCAGTGACGCGCCCAGTTGCCGCAATAGCGCGGGGAAATTCGGCGTGTGAGCGGCTCGCAGCGGCCCGGCGTCCTCCCTCTTGGGGAGAGCCGGGTCTAACTTCAGACCGTCGGGGGCGATGAGCGAGTCCATGTCACAGCCTGTACCCCGAGGGTGCCAACGGGGTCGAGTGCGAGCCAGTTGCGCGTGGCGTTGACTTGAGGTCTACACCACACTTTTGTCACATTTGATAGGACATGAGAATTCGTGTCAATCAGCAAATTCAGGAAATCTACCGGGGTAACGGCCGGTTTCTTCCCCGGCTCCCATGCCCCAATTCCCCATGCCCCTCAAATTCCCAAGAATGGGGCACCCGCCGTCCGTTCGTCGATTCTCGACCCAGAGATTCCGGATGAGCGCGAACGAACTTCTCATGCGATCCATACGGTGACCGAAGCGGCGTCGGCGGTCGTCCACAAGGGGGTGTCCCACTCGCCCGACAGCGGAGACCGACCATGCCTCCCCAATCCGCGTCCCTCTTCGACTTCGATTTCTACGAGCCTCTGCCCATCCGGGTGGAGGTGTCCGACGCCCCTCTCACCTCCGACGCCGGCCTGCTACCCCTGCGACAATTCGACCAGCGCATTGGCCTGACCGCGCAGTTCGCCGCCGCCCTGCACGACCCGCGCGACCCCGACCGGATCGAGCATTCGTTCCGCGACATGGTCCGCATGCGGGTCTTCGGCCTCCTCGCCGGGTACGAGGACCAGAACGACCACGACACCCTCCGCGCCGATCCCGTCTTCAAGCTCCTCGCCGACCGCTCGCCCGACGCCGCGGACCTCGCCAGCCAGCCGACGCTCTCCCGGTTCGAGAACCAGATCGACATCCCCTCCCTGTTCCGCCTCCGCGACGTGTTCCTCGACCAGTTCATCGCCTCCTTCGCTCAACCGCCAATCACATTGACCTTCGACCTGGATGCGGTGGACGACCCGACCCACGGGTCGCAGCAACTCACGCTTTTCCACGCCTTCTACGAGCAGTATCAGTACCTGCCGCTCGTGATCACCTGCGCCGAGACCGACGCGATCGTGATGCTCAGCCTGCGGCACGGCACGGCGACGGCTTCCCTCGGTGCCGACGACGACCTGGAATACCTGGTGACGCGGCTTCGCGCGGTCTGGCCGAGCGTGCGCATCCGGGTGCGGGGCGACGGCGGGTTCGGCAACCCGACGATGTACGAGGTGAGCGAGCGGCTGGACGTGATCGACACCTACGGCCTCTCGACGAATGTGGTGTTGCAGCGGGAGAGCGACGCATTGTTGGCCCGCCCGTGAAGAAGCCCAATCGCTGAGCGGGACGCGACCGAGTGATCGGGAATTTCCCGATCACTCCGTCGCGTCCCACTCAGCGATTGGGCTTCTTCACGGGCGGGTCCAACCGCACGCCCTCGACATTAGGGTGAAGAGGACGACGGCCCGGAACCGGGTGAAGTAGTGGAGCGGAGTGATCGGGGATTTAACGATCAAAACCGCGCGGACCCCACACCCAATTGGGGTGTTAAACGGGGGGGGAAGACACCCGCCCACGACCGAAGGGGAACCAACAACAGGGCCC
>JANNQE010000552.1:0-3912 GCA_031441625.1 Planctomycetia bacterium | reverse complement strand
CGGCCGTCAGGCCGCTGTTGTTGGCATGAACAGCGGCCTGACGGCCGCCGCTCGCCCGAACTGCATTACCGCTCCACCACCACCTCTTGCTCTTTGGTCAGCGGCTTGTTGCCGAGCGATTCGCCTTCGAGCACCAACAGGAACCGCCCCGGTCCCGGCGTCTTGCCCTCATACGTCACGACGAACTCGGTCGTCTTGCCGGGTGCCAATTTCTGCGCCGGGAACAGCACCTCGGCGTTCTCGTAGGTGGCCGGGATCGCCCCGTTGTTGCCCAGATACTTCACCTCGGCCGGAAGCTTCACCCGCAGCCGCACGCCGTTGTCCGTCTCGGCCCCCTGGTTCTTCACCGTCACCGTCAGCACGCCCTGCCGACCCACACGCACCCAGGCGTTGTCGAACGCCGGCTTCCACGTCAGGTCGGCCCGGCCGACGAAGTCGGTGCCCGCCTCGGCCGATTGCAGTTCCACCAGCCCGCGGGCGTCGCGGGCGGTCGCCTTCACCAGCTTCTTGCCGGCCACGCCCGCCTGCGGCACGCACTCGACGCTGAACTCCTGTGCCTCGCCGGCCGGCAACTTGGGGATGGTCCACGTCGTCCGCCCGCGGTCCACCTTCGCCCCGTTCGTTCGCCGCTTCACGTCCAGTTCGTCCGGCACGTCCACGGTCAGCGTCACGTTGCCGAGCGGCAGCGTGCCCACGTTCCGCACCACCGCCTTGTACTGCGCCGGCGACTTCGGGTTGGTGATCGGGGTGCCGGTGAACACCAGACTCAGGCCGGGCTGAAGCACCTTCGTGCGGCTGTCCGCCTGTGCCGCATCGAGTGCCACCTCCCCGCTGGTGGCCGCCGACGAGGTGAGCATCGCCTCGCCCGGACGTGTAGGTTGGCGGGCGAGCAACTGGTAGGTCACGGTTTGCTTGTCGCCAGGAGCGAGGGTGCCCAGTTCCCAGACGCGCTGGCCGGGGATGTTCGTCTTCTCGGCCTTCTCGTCCCCGCGGAATTCGGCTTCCGCCGGCGCTTGCTCCAGCAGTCGCACCTTCGGGACGGCCACCGTGCCGGGGTTGGTCACCTCCACCCGCACCGTCACCAGCTCGTTCACCGACACTTCGGGCGTGGCCGTCCGCTTCACGCTGATCTTCGGCTTGTCAATCGTGGTCTCCACCTTCGCCCCGTACTCGAAGCTCACATACGCGATGGCGACCACCTTCTTCGCGCCGGCCGTCGGGGTGAATGCCATTTCGATGGTCTTCGTCTCGCCACGCTGCATGTCGCCCACGTCCCACACCAGCTCTTTGTTGGGCTGAATGAGCTTCACGTCCTGCACGCCTTCGGGCTTTGGCTCACACTTGGTGAGCGCCGCGGCCCCGTCCGGCCACGGCATCCGCACCTTCACCCGCAGGGCTTTGCCGCCCGACGTGTTCGTCACCACCACGCGGTACGGCACCGGCTTGCCGACGGCCACAGTCGCGGGCGTGCGGAGTTGCAGTTGAATGACCGGCGGGGGCGGGTCGTACACGGCCGCCTGCCCGCGGCCGGGCGTGGCGGTCACGCCGGTGGGCACCGTGGGGCCACTCGGGTTGCGGGCGGTGTCGGGGATGGTGGCCGGCGGCACGGGCGGTTGCAGCCGCTGAATTCGTTCGACATTCGGGTCGATGGTCGCCCCGAGCGGCGGCTGGGCCGACACGAGTGCCGCCCCGCACACCGCCGCCAGCAGCACCCCGCGGATGATCGTTCGAGTGGTCGCCGCACGCATCCGACTCCTCCCGCGGGCGAAATGGCGGGGTTGCCCGCACACGACTACGGGGGATACCATGCTTGGGAAACGTGGACAAGGGCAACCGCGATCTGGCGACGTGGACTCCAACAGAACGGACACGGATCAAGAGGATGAAATCAGGATGGGGAGGATCGGAAAACAAGTTCTCTTCTGATCCTCGGCATCCCTGCTTTCATCCTCCTCATCCGTGGCCCGCCTTTGAATTAGTCCATTCCCTCAGAAGCGTTTGAGATCTGTCCTCACCACTCATCACCCGGAGCTACGCTGCCATGCCTCGCCTGTTCGCCGCACTGTTCGCGGCCCTGCTGATCACACCCCTCGCATTCACCCAGGAGCCACCCAAGAAGGAAGAAGCCCCGCTGCCCCGCGTCGCCCACATCAAGCTGAGCGGCAGCCTCGATGAAGGCGCGACCGACGACGAGCCGATGGGCGGCACCGGCCTGCGGGCGATGCTCGACCGCATCCAGAAGGCGACCAAAGACGACAAGGTGAGGGCGCTGTACGTCGAACTCGGTTCGCTCGACATCGGCTTCGGCAAAGTCCACGAACTGCGGAAGGCCATCGCCGACTTCCGCGCCGCCGGCAAGAAGGTGTTCGCCTGGGCGGAAGGACTCGACAACAAGAGCTACCTGGTGGCGCTGGCGTGCGACACCGTTACGCTGCCCGAAAGCGGCGGCCTGGAGGTGATCGGCCTGCGGGCGGAGGTCATGTTCTACAAGGAGGGCTTGAAGCTGCTGAACCTGGAGGCGGACGTGCTGAAGATGGGCAAGTACAAGAGCGCCGTCGAGCCGTACATCGCCGACAAGATGAGCGACGAGAACCGCGAGCAGATCAAGAGCATGATGGACGACAACTTCGACCACGAGCTGGTGGCGTGCATGGTGGCCGGCCGGCCGGCGCTGAAGATGACCGCGAAGCAGGCCGAAGTGGTCATCGACAACGGGCCGTACACCGCCAAGAAGGCGCTCGAACTCGGGCTGGTGGACGCCCTGCAATACCAGGACGAGTTCGAGGCCGGGTTCGCCAAGGCGGTGGGGGTGCCGGAGGTGAAGATCGAACGCAGCTACGGCAAACCGAAGGAGGCGACCAAGGGCATTCTGGACATGCTCGCCCCGAAGACCCGCACCGAGACGAAGAACCCGAAGATCGCCGTCATTCATGTGGTCGGCGGGATCGACAGCGGCAAGGGCGGGTGGAGTCCGCTGAGCGGCAGCAGCGTGGGGAGCGACACCATCATCGAAGCGATTCGGGACGCGGAGAAGAACGACAAGGTGAAGGCCATCGTGCTGCGGGTGGATTCACCCGGCGGGTCGGCCCTGGCGAGCGACCTGATCTGGCGTGAGTTGAAGATCTGCAAGAAGCCGGTGGTGGCGAGCATGGGCGACGTGGCCGCCAGCGGCGGGTACTATGTGACGATGAACGCCAAGCGGGTGTTCGCCGAGCCGGGCACCATCACGGGCAGCATCGGCGTGTTCGGCATGAAGCTCGTGACCGGCGGGGTGTACGAGAAGTTCGGTCTGAAGACGGAAGTGGTGAGCCGCGGGAAGAACAGCGGGGCCGGGTCGAGCCTGAGCAAGTGGACCGAGAGCGAGCGGAAGGCGCTGACCGAAACGGTGGAGGACGTGTACGGCCAGTTCCTGAGCAAGGCCCTGGCCGGGCGGCAGGCGAACGGGCAAAAGATGACCCGCGAGCAACTGGAAGCGCTCGCCGGCGGGCGGGTGTGGACCGGACGCCAGGCGAAGGCGAACGGGCTGGTGGACGAACTGGGCACGCTTGACGACGCCGTGGCCTACGCCAAGAAGGAAGCCGGCATCGACCCGAAGCAGGACATGGAACTGCTCATGCTGCCGAAGGCGACCAGCTTCCTCGACCAACTGATGGAAGGCGGGCTGCCGTTCGGCCTGAGCCTGAGTGCGGAACTGAAGGCGATCCCCGGTGCCGACAAGGTGCTGAAGGGGTTGGCCCCGCTGTTGGTTGCCCCGAAGGACCGCGTGCGGATGGCCATGCCGTATGCGATCGAGTGGAAGTGACCGACCGGGCGAACGGCGCGACGTGAGTCCGCCGGTGCATTCTGGAACCGCCCGCGTGAGCGGGCTGGGTGCGAAACCCGCCCGGCCGGCTGACCCCCGCGGTTACAGGA
>JANNQE010000551.1:0-3199 GCA_031441625.1 Planctomycetia bacterium | reverse complement strand
CCGCTCGCTTCACCCCTGGCTATTCCCGGTCGTCCCTTCGGGACTCCACCCGGTCACTGCGTTCCCGGTTCCAATAAAACACCTCCCCACTACCCGGAGCCTTCTCATGTCGCACCGTCAGCTTTACATCAACGGCACCTGGACCGACAGCACCACCGGCAAGCGCATCCCGGTCATCAACCCGGCGACCGAAGAGGCGTTCGCCGAGGTCAGCCAGGGCGGGCGTGAGGACGCGCGGAAGGCCATCGCCGCCGCCGCCGCCGCCATGCCCGCGTGGATGAAGCTCACGGCTTACGACCGCGCCAAGATCCTGAAGAAGACGGCGGAACTCATCCGCGAGCGGGCCGACCAGTTCGCCAAAGACATGACGATGGAGCAGGGCAAGCCGGTCGCCGAATCCCGCGGGGAGGTGATGCAAGCCGCCGACACGTTCGAGTGGTTCGCCGAAGAGGGCAAGCGGGTGTACGGGAGCATCATCCCGAACAGCCTGCCGGGGAAGCGGCACCTGACGATCAAGCACCCGGTCGGCGTGGTGGCGGCCATCGGCCCGTGGAACTTCCCGATGACGCTGCTGTGCCGCAAGATCGCGCCGGCGCTGGCAGCAGGGTGTACGGTCGTGGCGAAGCCGGCCAGCCAGACGCCGCTGTCGTGCCTGAACGTGATCCAGTGCTTGCACGACGCCGGGCTGCCGGCCGGGTGTGTGAACGCGGTCATCGGCCCGGCGAGCGAGATCGGCGACGAGTTCATGACCAACCCGCTCGTGAAGAAGGTGAGCTTCACCGGCAGCACGGCCGTGGGCAAGCACCTGATGCGGCAGGCGGCGGACAGTGTCAAGCGGCTGTCACTCGAACTCGGTGGGCACGCCCCGTTCATCGTGTTCCCCGACGCCGATCCGGAAGTGGTGGCCAAAGCCGCCGTCATCGGCAAGTTCCGCAACAACGGGCAAGTCTGCATCAGTCCGAGCCGGTTCTTCGTGCACAAAGACATCGAGAAGAAGTTCACCGAGGTGGCGGTGGCCGAGGCGCTGTCGCTCAAACTGGGCAACGGGCTGGACGCCGGCACGCAGATCGGGCCGATGTTCGAGAAGAAGGCGATGGAGAACACCGTCGGCCTGATCGACGACGCGAAGGGCAAGGGGGCCGCGGTGCTGACCGGCGGCCAGCGGAGCACCAAGTTCGAGAAGGGCTACTTCTTCGAGCCGACCATCCTGAAGGGGCTGACCGCGGACGCCCGCGTGCTGACCGAAGAGCCGTTCGCCCCGGTCATGCCGATCATGGATTTCAGCAAGATCGACGACGTGATCGCGGCCGCAAACAACACTCAGTACGGCCTCGCGGCTTACGTGTTCACGAACGACATCAGCGTGGCGTTCAAGATGGCCGAGGGGTTGGAGGCGGGCATCATCGGGCTGAACGACCCGGTGCCGGCCACCCCGCAGTGCCCGTTCGGCGGGATGAAGGAGAGCGGCCTGGGACGGGAGTTGGGCCGCGAAGGACTGGAGGCGTACCTCGAAACGAAGTATGTGAGCTTGAAGTTGCGGGACTGATGATCGGTCCCCCTCTCCCCTGGGGGAGAGGGGAACAAACCCCGCAAGGCCGACGAACTCACGTCCACCCGGAACTCGCCCTCCGGGATCACCTCGAACAGGTCGCGGAACTCGCCGGCCAGCCCGTCTTCCCACACGCGGAACACGCCCGCCCCGTCGGCACGCCCGCCGACGATGACCCGGCACCCGCGGTCGATCAGCCGCGCCAGCGCTGCATCTCGCCCTCGCTCGCCGTCGTAGTACTTCGGGTCGATCAGCCGCACGGCCGTGTCGAAGCCGAGCACGAACGCCGCGCCGGGGAACAGGTCGGACTTCTTCAGCACCCCCGCCGCCCGCGTGACCCACACGCTGCCCACGCCGACGAACTGCCGCACCCGCTCGGCCACCACCAGCGGGGTCAACTCCGGCTTGTCCACGTTCGTCACGCTCAGCTCGAAATGCACGTCGCACCCGAGCCGCCGCCCGGCGACTTCCGCGAGCGCGCGATGCCCGGCGTGGAGAGGGTTGAACGAACCGGGCAGCACGGCCAGCGGCTTCGGGTGATCGACCGCGAACACCCCGTCGGCAGACTGACAGAGCAGCCCGCCACGAATCCGCAGGTGATCGGCGAGTGGTATCGGAATCGTGTGCATTTCGTGAAGCAAGTTCAGGCGGTGCCCGTAGTTTAACACTTTCTGTTCAGGCTTCCCCTCGAACGCCCAACGAGGTGACGTCGTGCGTCTGCTATTTCTAGGTGACATTGTCGGCGCGCCGGGAGTCTCGGCCGTCCGCACACTCGTCCCCGCCCTCCGCCAGTCCGAACGGCTTGACGCGGTCGTCGCCAACGCCGAGAACGCGAGTAACGGTTCCGGGTTGACCCCGCGCGACTACCGTCACATCCGTGCCGCCGGCGTCGATGCCGTCACCCTCGGCGACCACATCTACCGCAAGGTGGAAATCGTCGAGGTGCTGAACCGCCCGGACGAGCCGGTCTGCAAGCCGGCCAACTTCCCTCCCACGGCACCCGGCCGCGACTACGCAACTATCAAGGTGGGGGAGGTGCGCCTCGCCGTGATCTCGCTCCTCGGCCGCACGTACATGAAGCCGCACGCCGACTGCCCGTTCGCCGCCGCGGATCGCGTGCTGGCGCAGTTGCAGGGGAAGACCGATGTCGTCATGGTGGACATGCACGCCGAGGCGACGTCCGACAAGTACCTGATGCTGCACCACCTGAAGGGGCGGGTGGCGGCGGTGTTCGGCACGCACACGCACGTGCAGACGGCCGACGAGCAGATTCTGGCCGGCACCGCGTTCGTGTGCGACGTGGGCATGTGCGGCCCGTTCGACTCCGTCCTCGGCCGGCGGATCGACCGGTTGCTCTCCACCGCCATCGACTTCGTGCCCACCATGTTCGACGTGGCCACCGGCGACGTGCGGCTGTGCGGGGCGATCGTGGACGTGGACGCGACCACGGGCAAGGCGACGGCCGTCAAGCGGGTGATGGTGCCCGTCTAACTGGAACCGGGAACGCAGTAGAGTCGCTGCGCGATAAGCGGTAGGGCGGTGCGGGTGGAGTTCTCCCCTCCCGCGGGCGGGTCACCCGAACATGCGGTTGTGCAGTCCGGCCACGTTCTTCATCATCAGCGTGTGACCGCGACGGCGGTTCCGAGACCG
>JANNQE010000550.1:0-2954 GCA_031441625.1 Planctomycetia bacterium | reverse complement strand
TGGCTCGTTGCTGCTGGTCGCGGTCGCCCACGTCCACCGCCAGCGTGAGCAGCAGGTCTTGCAACTCGGCGTGCTTCGTGTTGGTCGCACGGAGGGCGACCAGTTGTTTCGACTGTTCTTCCACCAACCGTTCGATGCGCGGGTCCGGGGGCGTGGGCGGAGCCGGCGGCGGTTCGGGCGGGGTGCCCCACCGCACGGCGAACTCGTGGCCGGAGGCGCGGAACTCGAGCCGCGGCAGGAGCGCCACCAGCAGCACGCCCGCGGCCAGTGCCGCCACCCCGACCGCCACCCGCCGCCACCGCCGACTGACAGCCGCCTGTCGCTCGGCCGCGGCGCGGTACAGCGCCGCCAGATCGACCGGCTTCGGTTCCGGGAGTGGTACCGCGTCGAGCAGCGTGCGGAGGTCGGGCATCATCGCTCCTGGCGAGCGGGGGGCGTCAGCCCCCTGGTTCGTTGGTTCACCACCAGCCCGCTCACGCGGGCCGCTCGCCCAATCGGGGCACCAGCACTTCTTCCAGCTTTTTCATGGCCACGGCGAACCGCGACTTGAGGGTCGTCGCCGGCACGCCGAGCAGGCGGGCCATCGCCTCGAAGCTCAGGTCTTCGTAGTGCCGTAGGATGACCACCTCGCGGAGCGGGTCGGGCAACTCGGCCAGCGCCGCGTTCACCACCTCGGCCTGCTGTCGCACGTCGAACGCCGGTTCCATTTCGACCGCCGGGTCCGCCGTCGGCAGGAGCGTCTGGTGCGAACGCCGAGCTTGACGGCGGGCGGCGTCGCGGGCCAGGTTCAGCGCGATTTGGTACAGCCACGTCTTGAACGTGCCGCCGTGCGTGTAGGTCGCGCCCTTCAGGTACACCCGCAGGAACACCTCCTGCGTCAGGTCGCCGGCCACCTCCGGGTTCCGCGTCAGGCGCACCAGGAATCGACCCACCGGCCGTTCCCAGGCGCGGACGATCTCCTCGAAGGCGGAGCGGTCGCCGGCCGACCACCGCCGCATCCGCTCGCCGTCCGGGTCTGGTGGGGTGTCGGTCATCGGTCTGCCAGTTTAACGCGACGACCAGGGGAACCGACGAACCGTCCGTATGATTCCATCGACCCCTCTCTCGGAGCCTGTTCGCATGACCCCGCTTCAGTCGATCGTGGCGGCCGGAACCAAGCTGTGGCTGGATTCGGTGGACCCGGACGAGATCGCCCGCAACCGCGCGTTCGGCGCCACCGGTGCCACCTCCAACCCGATCATCATTTCGGACCTGTTGAAGACCGGGCGGTGGGACGCCGACGTGAAAGCCCTGGCCGCGAAGGGGCACGACGACGAGGCCATCGCGTGGGCCATGACCGACAAGCTGGTGTCGCAGGCCCAGGACGTGTTCCTGCCGGTGTCGGCGGAGACGAAGGGGAACGACGGGTGGGTGAGCTTCGAACTCGACCCGCTGCTCGAAGACCCCGAGCGGAAGCTGCCGGCGGCGGAGAAGGCCAAGAGCTACGTCGAACTGGGCAAGAAGTGGGCGGCGGGTCACACCAACCGCATGATCAAGGTGCCGGCCACCGACGGCGGGCTGCTCTGCCTGGAAGAGCTCGTGGCCGCCGGGGTGTGCGTGAACGTCACGCTGATTTTCAGCGAGCGGCAGTACAACGCGGCGCGGGAGGCGTGCTGGAAGGGCATTCAACGCCTGAGCGACACGAGCAAGGTGAAGACCGTTTACAGCATCTTCGTGAGCCGGCTGGACGTGTACACCGAGAAGGCAGTTCCGGACCTGAGTGCGGCGGCGCAGGGGCAGGTGGGCATCGTGAACGCCAAGCGCATCTGGGCGTTGAACCAGCAGTTCTGGGCCGGCAAGGGGCTGCCGCTGCAACAGGAGATGATCTTCGCCAGCACCGGCACGAAGAAGAAGGAAGACCCGGCGTGGAAGTACGTCGAGGCGTTCTGCGGCTCCGACATCGAGACCAACCCGCCGGCCACCAACGCCGCCGTGCAAGACAGCGGGCGGATGTTCACCGCGCATGTGAGCGAACTGCCCCCGCAAACGGTGCTCGACGAGATCGACGCCAAGGTGGATATGCAGAAGCTGGAAGAGACGCTGATGGCCGAGGGCATCGCCAAGTTCGCCGACCCGCACAAGGCGCTCATCAAGCTGATCGGCACGAAGCGGTAGTCCGGTCCCCCTCTCCCCTGGGGGTGAGGGGGATGGCTGTTCCGAGTCCCCCTCACCCCTAACCCCTCTCCCCCAGGGGAGAGGGGGACAAATCACACATCAACGCCCGGAAGTTGACCGCCTCGACCGGGAATTCGGCCCGCTTCGCCAGCATGGGGAAGTGCCCGTCCACCCACCCGCGGGCGGCCGCCTCCTCCCACGTCACGCGGCCGATGTCCCGCGACTTGAGCAGCACCAGCCGGTCGGCATTCACAGACAGGGCGGCGGACAGGGCGAGCGAGTCGCTGGTCACGGCCCAGGTGTGCGGCACGCCGTCGTGCTGACGGAAGAACTCGAACTCGTCCAGCACATACACCCGGCTGGGGTCCTCCCACCGCTTCTGTTCCAGTTCGCCATAGGTGGGGTTGTCCAGCAGTTCGGCATCCGGCAGCAGGTGAACGAGCAGACGGGCGGTGACGGACAGGGTCCGCACGGCCAGCCAGTGCGACGCCTCGTCGCCCAGGTGGTGGACGCGATCCAGCGCACGAATCACGTCGGCGAACGGCCCGCCACCCGGCACGAACAGCACCGGCGCGGGCTGCGCCGCCGCCCAGCGGGCGAGCGCCGGCCCGAGGTGCGGCAGGTCGAACAGGCTGCCCCCCACTTTGGCGACGATCATGGGCACTCCGATAGGGTGGCCGGCGCTCTCCCAGAGCCGGGCGGATGTGGGGCTAGGAGAGAGCGACCCCCACGAAATTGGGCGCGCCCCTGCCAGCGTCGCCCCCGCGAACGCCGGCGCACACACGCTCAGGTTAGGGCCG
>JANNQE010000549.1:0-8831 GCA_031441625.1 Planctomycetia bacterium | reverse complement strand
CGCCACGATCCGCGGGGCGGACGCGAAACCGCCCCGCGGAGCGTGGCGGCGACAACAAGACCCACAAGACCGCCCCGCGGAACGTGGCGGCGACACAAAAAGAGTGACCCATGCTCGCCGCCCGCCGACCCGGCCGCCGACTCGCCTTCACCATCGTCGAACTGATGGTGGTGATCGTGGTCGTGCTGATTCTGGCGTCGATCCTGGTTCCGTCGATGATGGGCTTCTGGGGGAACAACCGCACGAAGGCGGCTGTGGACATCGCCACCGCCCGCCTGTCCGACGCCCGCGGGGCGGCCATCAGTCAGGGGCGGGCGTACCGCGTGTCCGCCTCGCCCGACGGCCTCCAGATCCGCGTCGGCCCGGACGAATCGGAATTGCCGGAAGAGACGACCGACGAATCCGCCGGCAGCGTCATCGCCCGCACGGATAGTTTGCCGAAGGGGGTGGTCCTCACGCCGATGTCTGCCGGTGAGCCGTCGGCCGACGGGTGGGTGACGCTCGCCACCTTCCTGCCGGACGGCACGTGCCGCGAGATCGCTGCCGAGTTCCGGCTGGCCGAGCCGGACGCCACGGCCCAGGTGGTCCGCGTCCGCGGGCTGACCGGCGTCTGGACGGTCAACCCGGAGACCACTCCGAACACCATGACGACTGGGGGGCAGCCGTGATCGCGCGCCGCCGGCGGAACTCTGGTCGCCCGCCCCGCCGCGGCGTCTCGCTCATCGAGGTGCTGCTGGCCACGGCCATTTTCCTCATCTCCCTGGCCGCCCTGTCGGTGCTCGTCCGCAGCGCCGCCGACAGCGCCGCCGACGCCACCCGCTCCAACCAGTGCAGCCGACTGGCCCGCTCCAAGATGGCCGAACTGGAAGCCGGGGTGGGTGAGGTGTCCCTCACCGGCGGCGGCGGCGGCACGTTCGACGAGGCACCCGGCTACCAGTGGGAAGTGACCCCCGTGCCGGTGGCGGTGGGGAGCGGGGTGGCGTACGACGTGACCGTCCGGGTGTGGATCGAGACGCCGTTGAAGACGACCGAGGTGAGCCTGTCCCAGATCATCCTCGACCCGACCCTGATGAACAACGCCGCCCCCCTCACCGCGCCCACCACCGAGACCGCCCCGTGACCCGCCGCCACTCACCCCGCCGGCGACCGGGGTACACGCTGATCGAAATCCTCGTGGCGAGCGTCATCGGCCTGATGCTCATGGCGGCGCTGTACGCGGCGTTCAACATGATCCTGAGCGACACGTCCGTCGGCCGCGACATGACGGCCGAGAGCAACCTGTCCCGCGGCATCATCAACCGCGTCGGCCTCGACCTCGGCGCGCCGGTCGGCCTGCTCGGCCCGAAATCGGGCGGCGACCCCGGCACCACCACCACGGCCACCGACTCCGAAGCGACCACCACGGCCACCACCGCCGCCGCGACCGCCACCAGCACCGACGGCACAAGCCCCGTCACTACCGGCTCCGACATCCCGTTCCAGGCCGGCATCGTCGGCACCAGCACCCAGCTCATCGTCTTCCTCTCCCGCTCCCCGGAGTACCTCCGCAATCGGGGTGCCGCCCTCGACCCGACCGCCCCGGCCGCGTCCGACGTGGTGAAGGTGATTTACTACCTGCACTCGAGCGGCAAAGGCCTGTGCCGGCAGGAGCAGGCGTGGGTGACGAGCGACGGCGTGTGGAACACCACCGACCCGGACCGCACGACCGAGGACGCCGACCGCATCGCCCCCGAGGTGGTGAACGTGGCGTTCGAGTACGCCAGCGGGAGCGGGTACACCAGCTCGTGGGACGGGTCGACGGCCGACGCCAGCGGGGCCACCAACCAGGGGCCGCCGCGGGCCGTGCGGATGACCCTCACCCTCGAGTTCACACTGAAGGACGGCACCACCACGACGAAAGACGTGTCGCACGTGTACCCCATCCGCGCGGCCGTCGGGTTGGGCGGCGGCACCTACACGCCGCCGAGCACCGACACCACCGGCACGACCACCGCCACCACCGGGGGCACCCCATGATCCGCCCCGCCTTCCGCCCGACCCGCCGCCGCGGGTACGTGCTGTTCATCGTCCTCGTCGTCGTCGTCGTCCTCACCCTGGTGGCCTACCAGTACAGCGACTCGATGTCCGCCGAGGCCGGCGCGGCCGTGCGGGCGCACGAACTGGAGCAGGCGAAGGCGAACGCCGTGTCGGGCGTTTACATCGCCGCCGCCATGCTCACCGACCCGGCCTACCCGAGCTACAACCTGGACGACAACGCGGGCATGTTTTCGGCCGTGCCGGTCGGCACGGCCAACGTCGCCTCGGACCGATCCTCCCCGCAAGGGCAGGGGGACGCCAACCTGCGGCGGGGCGGCGGGCGGTGCTCGCTCATCAACCTGTCGGACACGACCGGCGGCACCGACGGCACCTACCCCGGCGGGCTGCGGCGGTACGGCCTGGAGGACGAGAGCCGCAAGCTGAACGTGAACGCCCTCATCCGCCTCGACCCGACCGGCACCCTTCTGTTCAACGCCCTGTCGCAACTGCCGAACATGCTGCCCGAGGTCGCCGGGGCGATCGTCGACTGGCTCGACCCGGACGACACCGAGTACCCGACCGGCGGGGCCGAGAGCGCCTACTACACCGGCGGGCAGACGCCGTACCGCTGCAAGAGCGGGCCGATCCACACCGTCGAGGAGCTGCTGCTGGTGAAGGGCGTCACGCCCGACCTGCTGTTCGGCACCGACCGCAACCGCAACGGCGTGCAGGACGGCACCGAGTCCGGCACCTTCTCCCGCGGGTGGAGCGAGTACCTCACCTGCTACGGCCGCGAGGCGAACGTCGATCTACTCGGTGCCCCGCGGGTGAACCTGAACAACACCGACCTGGTCGCCCTCGACACCGAACTGATGGCCATCAACGGCATGACCCGCGAGGTGGCCGACTACATCCTGTACTACCGCATCAGCGGCACCGGCGAGGCGTTCCAGGCCACCCTGCCGGCCGGGCGGGTGGCCGCCGAGGTGACCGCGCTTCGCGACCTGGTGCAATCGGCCGTGGACGGCGGGGCCATCCCCCGCCGCCGCGTCAGTTCGCCGTTCACCGTCATGAACACGCAGATCCGTCTGCCGGGCGTCCGCGGGCCGAACAACACCACGATCACCCCCGTGGTGGCCAGCCCCCTGAACAACCAGGACACCCTGAAGGCGGTGGCGCAGTTGATCGTCGACCGCTGCACGGCCAGCGACGACTACGAGCTGGTGCCGCGGATCAACGTGAACACCGCCCCGCGGGAGGTGCTCAACTGCCTGAAGGGGATGAACGCCGACGCCTCCACCCAACTGACCGACGCCGACATCGACGCCATCCTGAACAACCGCCCGTCCGTCGGCACCGACCCCACCTCGGCGTGGCTGGTGACGACCGCCGGCATCAGCCCGGCCAAGTACAAGAACATCGAGAAGTTCATCACCGGGCGGAGCGGGGCGTACCGGGTGCGGTCGGTCGGGTACTTCGGCAACCCCGGCGGGCCGACGGCCAGCGTGGAGGCGGTCATCGAGGTGGTGACGGAAGACCCGGACGGGCTGGGGCCGATCGCCAAGCCGCGGATCGCGTACTTCCGCCCGAGCACCGACCTGGGCCGCGTGTTCGACGACCTGCCGCGGTAAAATGTGTTTCACGACTGATCTGGTGAACCGCGGGTGTGAACCCGCGGGTGCTTTCGAACCCAGGCGGCTGACGCCGCCGGTTCACCCGAACACGCCGGGCGACGGGGCCGCTGAAACGGCCACCCGACCGACATGAACCGCCCGTGAGTGCCCGCCCGGCACCCGCACCGGGCGTCATCGACTGAACGAGATCGAGCGCGACCTTCCTGGAGTAGCCGTTTTGTCCCGCTACATTGCTATCGACGTGGACGCCGCCGGGCTGTTCGTCGCGGCCGGGTTCGCCAAGGGCCACTCGGTCCGCGTCGAGCAGGCGCTGCCGCTCACGGACGACCCCCGCCCGCTCAACTCCGAGACCGCCCCGGAGCTGGCCCGACGGTTGAAGGAGGTGCTTGCCGCCTCCCGCACTCCCGCCGCACCGGTACTCCTTTGCGTCGGCCGCGACCGGGTGGTGATGAAGGACGTGCGGCACCCGAAGACCGGCCCGGCCGAAGAACCGGCCGTCGTGCGGTTCCAGGCCCAGCGGGATCTGGCCGAGGCCGCCGACACCCTGCACCTGGACTACGTGCCGCTGCCCGCCCCGGCCGGGGCCGACGACAAGCGGGCGACGGCCGTGTTCGTCAAGCGCGACCTGTACAACGCCGCCCGCACCATGTGCGAGCTGGCCGGGCTGAAGCTGGCCGGGTTCACGCCCCGCCCCTACGCCACCGCCGCCGCCGTCCGCCGGGCGATCGCCGCCGGCACCGTCACCCCGCCCGAGAACCCGACCGCCCCCGTCGGCGTGCTCAGCCTGTGGGACGGCGGGGGCGAGTTCGTGGTGTACCACGGCGAGCACATGGTGTTCAGCCGGAGCGTGTCGGGGATGGCCCTCCAGAGCGAGACCGGGCTGATCGGCGAGGCCAAGCGGGGCCTGGCCGCGTTCGCCTCCCAAAGCCCCCGCGAGCGGCTCGACGCCTTGTACCTGTGCGAGGGGCACTCGGGCGGCGGCAGTTGGGCGGCCCGCCTGCAACAGTCCCTCCCCGTGCCCGTCCACCCGTTCGACCCTCTCGCCGGCAGCTCGGCCGCCGACGCCGTGCCGACGCCCCTGCGGGGGCGGTTCGCCGCCGCCGTCGGGCTGCTCGCCGCCCGCGGGCACGGCCCCCTGCCGATCAACTTCGTCACCCCCCGCCAGCCGCGCGCCGAACCGAGCAAGGGCCGCCAGTGGGTGCTCGTCGGTCTGCTGTTCGCCATGCTCCTCGCGGCCGGCCTCGGCGGCGGGCTGTTCTTCCTCCGCGCCGGCCTCGACCGCCGCACGGCCCAGGCGAACGCCGTCAAGAAGCAGGCCGTGGAGGACATCGCGAAGGAGAAGAAGACGCTCACCAAGCTGAAGGCGGTGGACGAGTTCCGCAAGCGGGACGTGAACTGGCTGGACACCCTGTACGACATCACCGCCGCCACCCCGGACGTGAACAAGGTGCGGGTGCGGGAGTTCGACGGCAAGTTCAAGGTGGCCCGGGTGGAGACGAAGGCGGCGGCACCGGCGGCCGTCCCCGGCACCACCGCCGGCGGCACCCGCGGCACCGCCCCCGCGGGGGCCAACGCCGGCACCGCCCCGAAGGTCGCGGCGAAGGCCGCCCCGGTCGAGCCGGTGGCCGACCTGAAGCTGGAGTTGTCGTCCGCCACCGACGCCGAGGACCCGCTCGTGCAGCGGCTGATCGACGACCTGTTCAAGGCGGACAACAAGTTCTACGCCACGCCGGAGGTGGAGCGGCCGACGACCGGCAGCGGGCGGCGGCAGGCGACCGTCAAGGTGGAACTGCTCCCCCGCTCGGCCGACACGTGGTCCCGCAAGTTCGACGCCCAGTTCCCGAAGGCCCCGCCGAAGCTGCCGCCGGTGGAAGAACCGATCCCGTTCAACCCCGACGAGGAGTTCCCGTGAAAAGCCCACTCCGCATCGTCCTCCTCGTCCTCGGTGTCGTCGCGGTCTGCGGGCTGCTGGCCGCCGGCTGGTTGTACGTGGCCGTGCCGTACTTGAATCACGTGAAGCAGACGGAGCAGGCCGAGGCGGACGCCCGCACCGCCGAGGGCGACCTGACCGCCATGCAGATGGAGGCGCGGAAGCTCCAGAAGCTGACCCGCCGCAGCCTGCCGGCCGGCCCCCTTTACCCCGACGACCCGAAGCGGGCCAAGCGGGAGTACGCCGACGTGGCCCGCTCGGAGTACGAGCAGGCGCTCGTCAAGGTGCTCAAGGACGCCGGTGCCCGCAACACGACCGTCAACTTCGTGGACGCCGAGGCGAACCAGAAGACGGGCATCCCGCAGATCGACCCGGCGTTCAAGCCGACCCGCGACAGCGACCCGGCCGACTACCTGGCGTACACCCAGGTGGTGTTCCGCATCGACATCCCGAAGACCGACCTGGCCACCGTCGCCGACGTGCTCCGGCGGTACTACTCGATCGAACTGCTGCACCAGATCACCCACCTGAACATCAAGCAGGCCGGCAGCACCGACCTGGGCGACGACAAGCGGCCGCAGAAGGACCGCGCCGACCTGAAGGTGGAGATCACCACGCGGGCCATCATCGTGAACGGGGCCGACCGCCGCCGCTCACTCACCCCCGCCCCGAACCCGGTCGTCGGGCTGGTCGGCGGCCTCGGCGGGGCGTCCTACGAGCAGACTCCCGGCGTCGCTCGCAAGGTGCTGCCCGAGCCGTTCGAGGCGATCCTGGCGAACGCCCCCATCCGCGAGTACCAGTACCTCGCCGCCAAGGACATCTACCACGGCAGACTGCCGGAAATTCCACCGCCCGAGGTCAAGAAGGAAGAGAAGAAAGAGGAGTACGTTGCGCCGCCGAAGCCCGACTTCCGCGAGTTCATCTGGTACACCACGTCGATCCACACCATCGACGGGGACGAGCACACCCTGGACATCACCATCAAGGACAAGATCAACAAGGAGGACTACACCCTGCTTATCACGCAGGCGGGCGAGAAGGTGCGGGTGAAAGTTTACAAATGGTCCTACGACGACTTCAAGGTGGACCCGGCCAAACGCAAGCAGAAGTTGTACAGCCAGGAGACGCTCGAAATCTCCAAGTACACCATGAGCAACAAGAACGACTTCACCGTGTACGGGGTGGACACCGACGGGTCGCTCATCCTGGGCGAGCGGCCGACCGGCCTGACGCCCGAACTGCCGAAGGACGACAAGAAGCCGGTCGGAGGCGGCGGTCGGCCGACCACCAAGACCACCTTCCCCCCGCCCGACCCGAACGCGTCGGTCATCGGCGGGCTGGTGGTGACGGCCCCGAAGCCGGAGAAGTTCTACCGCTGGGAGTCGGGCAAGAGCCTGAAGCAGGTGGTGGAGTTGAGCAAGCCGGAGGCGGAGAAGGCGATCAAGCGGGCGCAGACGCGGTTCCTGCCGACCCCGGCCGCGACCACCACGCCCGTCACCCCGCCGACCGACGGGAAAGCGACCGACAAGCCGTAACCAACCGGGTCGGGGTTCACCGTCGCCCACGACCGACACCCGCGAGCCGTCCGAGTGTGCCCCAGGCGCTCGCACGGCTCGCGGGTGTCGGTCGTCTTGTCGTGCTTCCAGCCCAATTCCGGTGGGTTCAATCACCGCCCCCCTCCCGCCGGGTCGGTTGTGCGGAACACGCACCGGGGGCGGAGTCTGTTCGAGTCTCGCTGGAGCGGTCGTTTCACCCTTCCGGAGTCTGTGGCATGATCCGTTCGCCGAATCCGCTCGCCGTCGTGTGCCTTCTGGCGTTCGCCGCCACCGTCCCGGCCGACGACAAGCCGAAAGCCCCGTCCCCTGCCGGCATCTGGGTGGGTACGCTGAAGGCCGGGGTGATCGAACTGAAGATGGCGTTCGACATCAGCAAGGACAAGGACGACAAGCTGACGGCCAAGTTCTACAGCCTGGACCAGACGAAAGAGGCGTTCCCGGTGAAGGCGGTCACGTTCGCCGACAACAAACTGGCCGTCGATCTGCCTGACCTCGGGGCGAAGTACGACGGCACGCTGAGCGAGAAGGGGGATGCCATCAAGGGCGAGTTCGTGCAAAGCGGCATGACGATGAAACTCGACCTGACCCGCGTGGACAAACTGCCCGTCGCCAACCGCCCGCAGACGCCGAAGGCCCCGTTCCCGTACCCGACCGAAGACGTGACGTTCGAGAACAAGGCCGCGAAGTTCGAACTGGCCGGCACGCTCACACTGCCGAAGGGCGACGGCCCCTTCCCGGCGGTGGTGCTGGTGAGCGGCAGCGGCCCGCAGGACCGCGACGAGACGCTGTTCGACCACAAGCCGTTCCTGGTGCTGGCCGACCACTTCGCCCGCAACGGCATCGCCTGCCTGCGGTACGACGACCGCGGGACGCACAAGAGCAAGGGCAAGTTCACCGACGCGACGAGCGCCGACTTCGCCACCGACGCCCACGCCGCCGTGGTGTACCTGAAGGGCCGCAAGGAGATCGACCCGAAGCGGATCGGCCTGTGCGGGCACAGCGAGGGCGGGATCATCGCCCCGCTCGTGGCGGCCGAACACCCGAAGGACGTGGCCTTCATCATCCTGCTGGCGGGGCCGGGCGTATCGGGCGAGCGGATTCTGGTTCAGCAGGCGCTCGACTTCTCCAAGCAACTCGACCCGACCATCACCGACGCGATGGTGAAGGAGCAGATGGACGCGGTCATGCCCGTGCTGCGGGCGGCGAAGACGACCGACGAGGCGAAGGAGAAACTGACCGCGGCGCTGACGCCGCTGGTGGCCAAGGAGAAAGACGAGGCGAAGCGGAAGGCGGCGGAGAAGGCGCTGCCGGCGTCGGTGGACCGGCTGGCCGACCCGTGGATGCGGTGGTTCGCCTGCCACGACCCGGCCCCGGTGCTGGCGAAGGTGGCGTGCCCGGTGCTGGCGGTGAACGGCGAGAAGGACGTGCAGGTGAAGGCGAAGGACAACCTGGAGGTGATCGTGTCGGCACTCAAGAAGGGCGGGAACAAGACGTTCAAGTGCGTCGAGTTCAAGGGGTTGAACCACCTGTTCCAGCCGTGCAAGACGGGGCAGGTGAGCGAGTACGGGAACATCGAGGAGACGCTAGCCCCCGAGGTGCTGAAGGCGCTGACCGAGTGGATCCACGAGCGGAAGTGACCAACGAGGCGAACGGCGCGACGTGAGTCCGCCGGTTCCGGGCGAACCGCGGGTGTCA
>JANNQE010000548.1:0-3525 GCA_031441625.1 Planctomycetia bacterium | reverse complement strand
GGCTCTCCCCCACCCCCCCCCCCCCCCGCGGGGGGGTGGGGGGGGGGGGTCCCGCCTCTCCCCGGGGGGGGTGGGGGCTCGGGGATCGTTCCCCTCACCCGCCGCCCTCGCTCCGCTCGGTGCGGCGACCTCTCCCCGGCGGGGAGAGGTGGGGTGTTCGACTCTCCGCTTCGGTCCAAGCTCGTCCCTACGGCGTGGGCAGCCGGCCGGCGAAGCAGTCGGCGGCGGCGCGGGGGCGGTTCAGCAGTTCGTACCCGCGGCCGAGCAGCCGCAGGACGGTGTCGCGGTCTTCGTGCTCGCGCTTGAGCACCGCGCGGCAGAACCGCACGCACTCGTCCGCCTTCCCGTCGGCCAGGGCGATCTCGGCCAGCCGCACGCGGGCGCGGTCGCCCTGAGCGCCGGCGTCGGCGGCGGCCACGGCGGTGAACCGCCCGCGGGCGGCGGCCACGCTGCCAGTGCGGTACAACTCTTCGCCGCTCGCCATGGCGAGCCGCACCGCCCACTTGCCGCGGGTGGTGTCGGCCGCCGCGTCGAGTGCGGTCAACATTTCCTTGCTCTCGCCGGCGTCGCCCAGCCAGCCGGCGAACACCAGCCGCCCGGCCGGGCCGAACGGCTGCCCGTACTCGGCGTGCCGCACGGCCGCGGCCAGTTCGTCGCGCTTCAGTTGCGTCGGGTGGCCGGTCAGGCGGAAGCGGCAGTGGAAGGCCTCGCCGAGCGCCGGCAGTGGGTCCACGTTGGCCGGCCGGTGCCCGTGAAGCACCTTCTTCGCCCGCTCCTGTTGCCCGTCGAGCAGCAGCAGGAACACCCGCCCGAGCAGCACGGCCGAGGTCATCTCGCGGTCGTCCGACAGGTCGGCGCGGTCCCACGCCAGTCGGCAGGCGTCGACGTTGCCCACGTCCAGTTCGGTGCGACCGACCCACCACCACGCCACCGCCGCGGCCGGCGTGTGAACGCCCAAGTCCGCCGCGTCGGTGAACAACTGCCGGGCGAGCGCCCACTCGCCGCGGCGGTGGCGGATCAGCCCGAGGTTGAAGGTGGCGGCCACGAGCAGCGGCTTCGGCGGGTGGCTCTCCCGCACCCGCTTGTACTCGCGGGCGGCGTCGTCCAGTTCGCCCGCCTGGAACCGCAGGTTGGCCACGGCCATCCGCACGGCCAGTTCGTCCGGGTGCGGCGGGTCGGCGGCGAGCACGGCGTTCAACAGCGGCAGCGGGTCGATGGTCTGCACTTTTCCCAGTGAACCGGCGGCGTCAGCCGCCTGGGTGGGAGTAAACCAGGCGGCTGACGCCGCCGGTTCACCTGAGATGGCGGGCACCTTCAACCAGTCGGCATATTCCCCCGGAGGCAACCGCGGCTCGAAGCCCATCGGCCGATCCGCGGCGAACGGCCCGGCCTTCCACTTCGGCCGCTCGTGCAGCGCCAGCCGCCCGCGGAGGTACGCCACTTCGGTGGACAACCCCGGCACGCCGGCCGCCCGTTCGGCGCGGAGCAGCGCGCCGGTCGCCTCGGCGGTGTGCCCTTCGGCCAGGTGGCACCGCACTTCGCCACACTCGGCCACGGCCTTCCCACCGGCCGGCGTGCCGTCACCCCCGAGTTCCCTGTACGCTTCGATGGCGTCGTCCCACCGCTCCAGCCCCTCCAGGCAGAGGGCGAGGGCGTACTGCACTTGCGGATCCACGTGGCCGTGCTCGGCGTCGTGCGTCAGCCCGCGGACGATCTTCAACCCGACGGCGTAGTTGCCACTCCGCACGGCGACGTTCAACCGCTCATGGCTCGACGGTTCGGCGTGTTCGTCGGGCGGGTGTTCGTCGTGCGCTTCTTCGACCGGCTTCGTGGAAAAGAACGCCACCTTCACACCAAACGCGACCCCGAACCCGCCCCCGACGCACGCCACCAGGGCGAGCACGAGGGCGAGCTTTTTGACCACAGACGGACGACGAAGAGCTTGGTCAGTCATGGGTTTATGGCGATCCGGCGTCGGGGAATCCGGCGCTTCAGGCAGTGGCATAATCGAAGGGCGAAGGGAAGTGTTGCCAGCCGACGGGGAAAAGGGCAAACTTCCGGCGGGAGCGTCGATATGCACTACGACGGCGGATGAATATCCCGCCGCGACCCGGAAGCAGGTGAGCCGATGCGGATCGATCCCACGAGCGTGAACACCCCGACGCCGCTGCCCACTCCGCTGGAAGGCGGGTCGAAGGTGACGGCCGGCAAAGGGGCCGTGCGGGACTGCGAGTGCGCGCCGGCGACGACGGCGTTCAGCCCGACGGCCGACTTGAGCAAGCTGCTCGACCTGGTGCGACAGACGCCGGACGTGCGGGCCGAGGTGGTGCAAGACGTGACCGCCCGCGCCGCCGCCGGCGAACTGGACACCCGCGCCGCCGCCACCGACACCGCCGCCGCCCTGCTGGAAGCGACCGGCGGGTGAGCGGCCGGACCGACTGGCCACCACGGGGCGACAGACGCCAAGTCTGTCGCCCCGTGGTCGTTGGTGGGTGATGGCCGCAAACCGGCTGAACCTCTTGGAAAGGTAGATTCAACGGGGAGGAGTGAACCTTGTCGTCGCCGGGAGCTTGCGACCGGATGAGGTGATCCCCTCGCAAGCTCGGGGCGACGACAAGGTGGTCTGCAACTTGAACACCCCCTCTCCGTGACATGGAGAGGGGGCCGGGGGTGAGGGCCCCACAAAACGCGCCGACCGACCGCGGGCCGAGATCCTTCTCGGTGCTCCGGGTCGGTCGGCGGGTGCGGCGGGGGTCGGGGGAACCCCGCCGCACCACGCGGGAGGCTGTCGGGGGATCAGCTGTCCCGCTTGGCTTCGGCGGCGGTGCGGATCCTCTCGCCCAGCAGGGCCACGTCGAACGGCTTCTTGAACACGTCGTCGAACCCGTACTCCTTCAACTTCTCCGGCTCGGCCTCGTCCTCGCCGGCCAGCCCGACGATGAGGGTGGCCGAGTACGCCTCCAACTTCCGCAGGTTGGTGGTGATCTGGATCGACTCGCCGCGGCCCAGGCTCAGGTCGATGATGATGCTGTCCGGGTTGAAGCTGTGCGCCAGGCTGCCCGCCTGGAAGCCGCTGCTGGCCAACTCGTACTTGTAGTCCTCGTCCTCCGGCAGCAGCTCCTTGAGGCGGTCGTTGAACAGCTTCTCGGTGCCGATGAGCAGGACCTTGTGCAGTTCCTCCTCTTCCAGATCACCGAGCGGCATCCCGTACTCTTTCAAGAACCGGATGAGCTGCTCGCGGGGGATTCGCCGGTCCTGGCTGCCGGGGATGCGATACCCCTTCAGTCGACCGCTGTCGAACCACTTGGACACCGTCCGGGGGGCGACCTTACAGATCTTCGCCACTTGCCCGGTGGTGAACACCTTTTTCATGGCCATGGGCACTCCATTTCGAACGCACACGCCCGGCGGCGGGGCGGCTCACGCGGCGGCCCGTCTCGTCCGTGAGACGTCCGCTCGGCGGAGCCCTCGCCCCGTTCGCCCTGGTTCGCGGGCGGGTTGGGGGCCGGGGTTGGGGGGGGTGCG
>JANNQE010000547.1:0-2497 GCA_031441625.1 Planctomycetia bacterium | reverse complement strand
ATTTGGGCCTCTTGTGTGGCCGACCTCTGTGAGGCCGGTCCGATCCGGCCTCACAGAGGCCGGCAACAGTGTCACGCCCCCATGCTGTCTAGGGCGTGGTTCAATTATCTTGATGTCACCCGCTGCCGCCGGCCGTAACTCGTTCCCGTTTTTTCTCCCGCCGAGGTTGCCGATGGCCCGGTCTCTCGATGTGCCCTACCCGCCCACCCCGGACGACGTGCCGGACGGGTACACCGACTACTCGCCCGAATACCGCTCCAAGCAGACCTGGCTGCTGGTGTGGGTGTACGTGGTGTTCATGGTCTACCTGGGCATGCTGTTCGCCTCCCTCACCGCCACCGTCTGGTTCGTGGCGGCCGGGATTAAGGGGTCCTTCTGCTGCTGCCTGCCGTGGCCGCTCGCCGTCATCTCGCTCGGCGTCTTCGTCTACCTGGTGAGCGGCTTCTTCGCCAAGAGCGAGGTGGAGAAGAAGGACCTGATGATCGAGGTGACGGAGGACGACCACCCGCAACTGTTCGCGTTCATCCGCAAGCTGTGCGACGAGATCGGGGTGAGCGAGCCGCACAAGGTGCACGTGTTCCCCGAGCCGAACGCCATGGCGTTCATGTCCCTCGGCCTGATCGACCTGTTCGCCCACCCGAAGAAGGAGCTGGCCGTCGGCATCGGGCTGATCAACATGCTGAATTTGAGCCAGTTCAAGGCGGTGCTGGCGCACGAGTTCGGCCACTTCGCGCAGCTCGGCGGGGCGCGGGTGTACGCCTCGCGGGCGGCCGTCATCCTGGACAACCTGATCCGCGGGCACGGGGCGGTGGACCGCCTGGCCGAGCGGTGGCGGCGGAACGGCAACTTCTTCGGGCACGTCCTGTTCGGCGTCGTCTGGGCCATCCGCTTCCCCCTGTGGGTGACGGCCAAGTTCTACGGCGACCTGCGGCACAAGCTGGCCCGCGAGGCCGAGTTCCACGCCGACCGCGTGGCCGCCGCGCTCGCCGGCAGCAACGCCATCGTCCACGGCCTGTTCCGGGTGGGGTTCGCCGTCGAGACGTACGGCATGGCCAACCGCGACCTGTTCAAGGCGGCCGACCACAAGCTGTACTCGAGCGACCTGTTCTACCACCAGCACGCGGCCGGCGACATCCTGCGGCGGCAGAAGAAAGACCCCGAGTACGGCCTGCCGCCCAAGCTGGACACGCCGCACCACGGCAAGCGGGTGCAGGTGTTCACCGAAGAAGACGCCGAGGACCACCCGGAGGACGACTACCACCCGCCCGACTTCGAGCGGGAGGAGCACGTGAAAAGCCCGTTCGTGGCGGCCGACGAGGACGCCCGCAGCGCGTGGATCCTGTTCGACAGCCCGGTCGAGTTGCGGGAGCGGCTGACGTACAAGATGTACCGCGCCGGCGGATTGATCAAGAAAGGCACGGCCCTGGACGACCCGAAGGTGGTGCAGAAGTTCATCGACGACGAGCACCACGAGACCACCTACGACGACCGCTACCAGGGTGCCTACGACAGCGGGCGGCTGCTCAACCCCGGCGACCTGGACGAACTGGACGACCTGATCGGCAAGGAGCCGTGGGAGGACTCGCGGCTGGCCAGCGTGTTCGAGAAGCTGTACGGCGGGCTGGAGGTGAAGGTGGACGAGCTGAAGGACGTGAACGACGAGCTGCGGCGGCTGCGGAAGGAGAACGACGGCGAGCTGAGCAAGAAGCTGAAGCGGAAGATCAAGGACCTGGAGAAGGACCGCGAGGACCTGAACGACTGGTTCCGCACCCTCGACCGGCGGGTGTACCTGGTGTACGTGCAGATGAGCTACCGGGTGAGCCACGACGACTACTACGAGCTGACCAACCGCTACCGCTTCCACATGGCCATCCAGGGCATCTTCAAGACGGTGCGGCACCACTACGAGCAGGCCGACCTGCACGTGAACATCTACTTCCACCTGGAGAAGGTGAACGCCCCGCCGCACGTGAAGAACGCGCACGTGACCGAGACCCTGTACACCCTGCGGGAGGCCCGCAAGGCGCTCAAGAAGGTGCTCCGCGAGGCCCGCGAGATCAACATGCCGGCCATGAAGAACTTCGAGGAGGGGGAGCGGCTGGCCGAGTTCCTGCTCGACCAGGACCTGATCCGCGAGGCGGGCGAGAGCGGGGTGAGCATGAAGTGGATCATGAAGCTGTTCCGCCAACTGGAAGAGGTGGAGCGGAAGGCGTCCCGCCTGCACTTCAAGAGCCTCGGCCAGATCCTCACCCTGCAAGAGGGCGTGGCCGACCGCTTCCTCGTGGCCAAGGGGTTCAAGCAGGCGGACGCGCCGATCATCGACGACGACCCGCTGCCGGCGTGACCCGCCGCCGGCGGGTCGTCACCCCACCCCCGCCGCCCTCGCTCCGCGCGGTGCGGCGACCCCTCCCCCGGGGGGTGGGGTGGGTTTTTTGCCTTTTCGGGAAATTACCAACCACCCCCACCCCTCCCCGCTGGGGTGGGGTCGCCGAGGGAA
>JANNQE010000546.1:0-4341 GCA_031441625.1 Planctomycetia bacterium | reverse complement strand
CGATGACGGCCGGCGGCACCCGCTCGAAGCCGAACAACTGGCCGTCCGCGTTCGCCCCCTCGGTGACCCCGTCTGTGTACAGCAGCAGGAAGTCGGCCGGCCCCAGGTGACACACGGCGGTGGAATACTCCATTCCGGTCGCGATGCCGACCGGGAACCCCGACTCGTCGCTCGTCGTCGCGTCGGTGACGGAGTGGTCGGCCCCGCGGTACACGAGCGGCGGCAGGTGGCCGGCGTTCACCACGCAGACGCTGTGATCGGCCGGGTTGAGGACGCACAGCAGCAGGGTGACGTACAACTCGCCGATCCCCCCCTCGATCAGCCGGTCGTTCAGCCGGGCGACGGCCGCGGCGGGCGTCGACTCGGTGAGCAGGCAGAACCGCACCTCGGAACTCAGCTTCGCCACCACCAGCGCCGCCGGCACCCCCTTCCCGGACACATCCCCGAGCAGCACCGCGACCCGCCCGTCGGGCAAATGGATGTAGTCGTAGTAGTCCCCGCCGACCGACCGGGCCGGGCTGTAGACCCCGTAGAAGTCGTACCCGGCGAGGGCGGGCGCGGTCTGGGGGAGCAGGCCGAGTTGCACCTTCCGGGCGACGGCCAGCTCGTGCCGCTCCTTCTGCCGCTCCTGGAGTTGGTCCTGCAGTCGGACGCGCTCGACGGCCACGGCGGTCAGCCCGGCCACGGCGGCGAACAGTTCGAGGTCGTCCGTGGTGAAGGTGGCGGTGGGGGCGCCGTCCAGTTCGAACACCCCGAGCGGGCGGCCGTCGGCGGCGAGCATGGGGGCGAACATGCCCCACCGGGGCGGAGGCAACGTGCCGCGCGGGTCGTCCTCCGGCGGGGCGAGGGCGGGGATGCGGGTGACCTGAACGCGGCGTGAGGCGATGGACTGCCACGCGAGCGCGGGGTGCGGGGCGACGTCGGTCGGGGCGGCCGTCCGCCGCCGTGACGCCCCGACCGCCAGTCGCCCGGCGGTGTCGAGCAGCATGACGTGACTGCCGTCGGCGGTCGGGAACATGGAGAGCAGCAGTTCGCACACCCGCTCCACCAAGGGGCCGCGAGCCGACACGCGGTTCAACTCGACGCTCACCCGCAGGAACATGCGGGTGCGGTCCTGCGAGTGGTAGACGAACACGCCGGCGGAACGCTCTCCCTCCCCCGGCGGCTCGTCCCCGGCGGCGTGCAGCCACGGCGCACTCAACTCGGTGGTCGAGTTCACCACCGCCCCGGCAGTCTCGGTGGAGAACAGGAGCGTGTAGCTGCCCAGGCGGAGGACGTCGTCCGCCCGGAGGGAGGACCTGCCAATCACGAGCTGGTCGTTCACGAAGGTGCCGTTGCGGCTCTTGAGGTCTTCGACGCAGTACACGCCGTCCACCTTCACGATCCGCGCGTGCTGGCGACTGGTCTGCTGGGGCGGGCATTCGAGCACGATGTCACACGGCGGAATACGGCCCAGCACCACCTGCTCGGCGGCGATGGGGATCCACAGCCCGCGGGTCTTCGGGTCGGGGGACTCCAGGATGAGCAGCGCGGGCATGGTATCGTCTCAGGGGGTGAATGCTCTAACGGCGGCTGACCACCTCACTCCTTACCGATGCAGTAGACCGCTTTGTCGGTGCGGAGCAGCAGTTGCGTGCCGCTGACGGCCGGGCTGCTGTTGAACGTGCCCCGCTCGCCCAGGCTGTTGCTGGCCACCAGTTCGAACTTCGGCTTGGCCGCCACCACATGAACCTTGCCGTCACGGGCCGGGTAGTAGATGTGCCCGCCGGCCAGCACCGGCGAGCCGTACACCTGCCCAGCCCGCGACACTCGCTCCTCGTACACGATGGCCCCCGTCTTGGCGTCGGCGCACATCGCCACCTCCTTGTTGTCGTGCATCCAGTAGAGGTGCCCGTCGTGGTACACAGGCGAGGTGACAACGCTGCCCGTCTTGCTCGTCCAGACGCGGTGCGTCTTGGTCACGTCGCCGCTGCCACCGAGCTTCACCGCCAGCGCCGCCGCCCGCCGCCCGCCGAGCGCGTACACCACCCCGTCGGCCGCCACCAGGCTCGGCACCATGTACTCCGGGATGTCGCTCCCGCACGACCACAGTTCCTTGCCGGTTTTCGGGTCGAGGCCGAGCAGCTTGCCGTTCACCGCCAGCACCAGTTCGGTGCGGTCGCCGGCCTTCGCCAGAATGGGCGTGTTCCACGCCTCTTGCACCTTCTTCACCTTCCACACCGCATTGCCGGTCTTGGCGTCGAAGGCGAACAGGGTTTCGCTCTCGATGCTGGCGTTCACGATCAGCAGGCCGTCGGTGAGCAGCAGCGACGCGGCCGACCCCCAGCCGTTCAACCCGGACCCCACGTCGGCCGTCCACTTCTCGTTGCCGTCGTGGTCGAACGCCACCACCCCGCTCTTGCCGAAGAAGCAGTAGACGCGGTCGGCGTCGGCGGTGGGCGTGTGCGAGGCGTACCCGTGGCCGTCGCGGATCTTCTCCTGCTCGGGCAGCTTCGCCTTCACGTCCTTCGTCCACGCCAGCTTGCCGGTCTTGCGGTCGAGTCGGCACAGGTGCAGTTTCAGGTCGTCTTGCTTGCCCTGCGGCTGACCGGGCACGTTGTACCCCGAGTAGCACGTCACGAAGACGTGATCGCCGACGACGACGGGCGTGGACGTGCCGGCACCGGGCAGGTCGGTCTTCCAGGCGACGTTCTCTTTGGCGTCCCACTTGGTGGGCAGCTTGGCGGACACGGTGGCGGTGCCGTCGTTCCCGCGGAAGCCCCGCCAGTCGGTGTCAGCAGCGTGAGCGACGGCAGCGAACGCGAGCAGGGCGGCGAGTGCGAGACGCATGGCAGAAGCCCGGTGGGAGGGTGGTGTATTGTGTGCAGGCGGGCCGGGGCGTGTCCATATTCTGAATGACATCGTTCACCGCCGCCGGGATCCCGCCAATGCTCGACGCCGCTTTCATTCGTGACAACCTCGACGCCGTTAAAGCCAACTGCACCAACCGCAACGTCACTGCCGATGTGGATGCCGTTATCCGCCTGGACGACGAGCGGAAGAAGCTCCAGCGGCAGGCCGACGACCTGAAGGCCAAACAGAACCAGATCACCGAGGGGTTCAAGAAGGCCACTCCGGAGGAGCGGACGAAGCTGAAAGAAGAGAGCGGCAAGCTGAAGGAGCAGGTGATCGCACTCGAAGCCCAGCTCAAGGGGGCGGAGGCGAAGCGGGACGCCGCCCTGCGACTGATCCCGAACATGTCGCACCCGAAGGCCCCGGTCGGCGCCGGCGACACCGCCAACGTCACCGTCGCCGAGTTCGGCACCAAGCCGACGTTCGACTTCAAGCCGAAGGATCACGTGGACTTGTGCCTGTCGCTCGACCTCGCCGACTTCGAGGCGGGCACGAAGGTGGCCGGGCAGAAGTTCTACTTCCTGAAGAACGAAGCCGTGATGCTGGAGTTGGCGCTGGTGCAGTACACCATCAGCATGCTGGTGGCGAAGGGCTTCACGCCGGTCATCACGCCAGATTTGGCGAAGGTGGAGATCCTCGAAGGCATCGGCTTCCAACCGCGAGACAACGCCGAAACGCGGCAGGTGTACACCATCGCCGACTCCGACTTGTGCCTGATCGCCACGGCCGAGATCACGCTCGGCGGGATGCACGCGGAGCAAATCTTCGCCGAAGACGAGTTGCCGAAGCGGTACGTCGGGCTGTCGCACTGCTTCCGCACCGAAGCCGGGGCCGCCGGCCGCGACACGCGGGGCATCTACCGCGTCCACCAGTTCACGAAGGTGGAGATGTTCGTCTTCTGCACGCCGGAGAACTCGGACGCCATCCACGAAGAGATCCGCGAGATCGAGCAGGACATCTTCATCGGCCTGGGCATCCCGTTCCGCGTGATCGACACCTGCACCGGCGACCTGGGCGGGCCGGCGTACCGCAAGTACGACCTGGAAGCGTGGATGCCGGGCCGCGGCACCGGCGGCGACTGGGGCGAGATCACCAGCACGAGCAACTGCACCGACTATCAGGCGCGGCGGCTGGGCATCCGCTACCGGCCGAAGGAGAAGAAGGGGGGCGGGCTGCCGTTCGCGTACATGCTCAACGGCACGGCGGTGGCCTGCACGCGGGCGATCATCGCCATCCTGGAGAACAACCAACAGGCCGACGGCAGCGTGGTGATTCCCGAAGTGCTCCGCCCGTGGGTGGGCAAGGAGCGGATCGAGAAGAAGAAGTGAGTTCATGTAGGGCGGGTCGAGTGGGGTTCACAGGATGCTGGGCGGTGGTCGGGGAGGAATATGATTCCGACGGCCGCGACCACCCGCCGAAACCCCGAAGGCGGGTCGTCGCGGTAGGATG
>JANNQE010000545.1:0-11445 GCA_031441625.1 Planctomycetia bacterium | reverse complement strand
CGCACGATAAGCACTTGGGGCCGATGGTAGTCCTTCCCGGGCGAGAGTAGGTCGTTGCCGGCGCTTTCTAAACCCAACCCCCGCTGTAGCCGCAAGGCCGCCGCGGGGGTTGGTCGATTGACTCACTCATTCACCACGCTCGCCGACCCTTCTCCGCCCATTATCTCCGTTGCGAGATGGCACGGCTGTACCCCCACTGACCACGGATCGCGTCCCGGTTGGCGTCCGTAATGTAGACTTGGTCGGCCAGTAGGCGGTCGGGAATCACCCGTGGACACGCCAACCGGAACTGGATTCGAGGAAGCCCGCCGGTTCGCCCGTGGTGTGCGATCCGGCGAGCGGGGTGTGTCACTTCGCCAGGGAGTAGCAGACGATCTCCTTGTCGTTCCGCACGAAGATGCACTTCTCCGCGAACGCCGGGTGGCACCAGACCACCTTCCGGCCGAACGACTTCTGGGTGAGTTCGATCTTCAGATCGGTTCGACTCACTTCCTCGTACCCCTTCGGCGTCAACTTAGCGATGACCGCGGCGCCGTTGTCGGCGAACAGGAAGAAGCGGTCCCCGTTCTTCACCACGAACGCCGTCCCCGTCCCCGCGGCCTTGAAGTCCTCCTCCTGCTCCTTGCCGAGGACCGGCTTGAACGTCCACCACAGCCGCTCGCCCGTTTCCGCCTTGAAGGCGCGGAACATGCCGGGTTGATCGACGCCGTAGATGACACCGTCTTCGGCGAACGGGGTCATGTTGATCGGGGCCATGCCGAGAGGGCCGGCCTTCTTTCCTTGCGCGACCGCGTCCTGCTGCCAGGCGATCTTGGCCTCGGGCTTGTCCTTCGACAACTTGAGAGCCACCTGCGCCCCGCCGTTCCCACCGGCGTACAGGTAATCCCCGGCCAACCGCGGGGCCATGATCGACATCGACGAGTTCGGCTTGATCGGGAACTTCCAGTACACCGCACCGGTCTCCGGGTTGAGGCCGTTGATCGCCTCGGCGTGCCAGATCACCAGTTGCTTGACGCCGCCCGCGTCGATCAGCGTCGGCGGACAGTACCCGGCATCCTTCGCGGACAGGGCCTTCCACACCTCCTTGCCGGTGTCCTTGTCGAACGCTACGGCGACCGCGTCCTTCCCCCCGACGAGCGCGATCACCAGATTCTTGTACACGAGCGGGTGCCCGGAGAACCCCCAGATCTGCACCTTGGCCTCGTAATCCTTCGGGAAGTTCTTCTTCCAGATCACCTTCCCCTTCTCGGCGTCGAGGCAGGCGAAGTCGCCCATCGCCCCCAGAAAGTACACCTTCCCGTCGCTGACCGTCGGCGTGCAGCGTGGCCCTTCGCGGTAGCTGATCGTGTAGGGGCAGTCGTACTCGTACTTCCAGATCTCCTTGCCGGTCTTGGCGTCGAGGCAGAGGAGGCGTTCGGAGCTTTCGGTCTTGCTCACGTCGAACGCGTTGTCCGGGTCCTTCGCCCCGTCCTTCAACTTCTTGTCGGCGACGTACACTCGACCCCCGGCCACGGCCGGCCCAGCGTAGCCGCCGCCGATGACGGTCCGCCAGAGTTCCTTCGGCCCCTCGGCCGGGAATTTGTCGAGGATGCCGGTCTCCTGCCACACGGCATCGCGGTTCGGACCCATCCACTGCGGCCAGTCGTCGGCCCGCCCGGTTGAACCCGCGACGGTGAGGGCGGCGGCCGCCAAGAGCAAACGCGAACGCAGGGTCATAACGTCTCCAGGGCGAAGGAAGCGGTTGAAGCGGCCAACACGTCTGGCCGCGCCAACCGCGGACAACCCGCATGGTACTGTCTTTCTCGGACCGAGGCCGCGAGGACTGCTCCTCGGAATCGCTCACCGGCCTCCGTTCGCAGGCCGCGGCGACGACCGCCGGCCCTCCGTCGGGGCTTCGAGCAGCGAGACGGGCTCCTTGTCATTGGTCACCAGAACGTCGATACTCGAACCGATCACTGATCATCCGGCGTCACACACGTCCCGCCAGCGCGATGCCTCTTCAGGCGACTCCGCCGCGATCCGCTCCGCTGCCAACCGCGAGGGCAACCGCTACACCCGTCGAAGTGAAGGGGGGGCGGCAGGAGTTGTTCGAGCGACTGCGTCGCCTTCATGTCGAGGTCGCTTCGCGACAGCGGCTTGCTCGGGGTTGGGCCTGCACTACCGGAAGGTGGAACGGTACATCCGCTCCGACACCGGCGCGGGGGGCATGCCAACCGATGGCTCGCGGGTCGGGTCGGCCGTAACGCGGCCCAATACTCTACTGGAGGTCGGCACGCCCCGCCCGCGATCCCGTCGGCCCGACCACCCCACGCGCGGAGAAATCATGCCCGTCCGCCTCGCACTCGCGGCCCTCGTCCTGGCGGCCCTCGCCACGCCCGCGACCGCCGAACCGCTCGACCCGGCCCTGTACTCCCAGCTCAAGTGGCGGTGCATCGGCCCGTTCCGCGGCGGGCGGACGGTCGGGGCCACCGGGGTGCCGGGCCGGCCGAACGTGTTCTACATCGGGGTGAACAACGGCGGGGTGTGGAAGACGACCGACGCCGGGCGGGTGTGGAAGCCGATCTTCGACGACCAGCCGACCGGCTCGATCGGGGCGCTGGCCGTCGCCCCGTCCAACCCGGACGTGATCTACGTCGGTTCCGGGGAAGGGCTTCAACGCCCCGACCTGTCCACCGGTGACGGGGTCTACGTCACCCGCGACGGCGGCAAGACGTGGGCGAACACCGGCCTGCGCGATGGACAGCAGATAGCGGCGGTGATCGTGGACCCGAAGGACGAGAACCGGGCGTTCGTGGCGGTCCTCGGCCACCCCTACGGGCCGAACAAGGAGCGGGGCGTTTTCCGTACCACCGACGGAGGGAAGAAGTGGACTCGAGTGCTGTACAAGGACGAAGACACCGGGGCGATGGCCTTGGCATTCGACCCGGCCGACGCGAAGACGGTGTACGCCGTGCTGTGGGCGGGCCGGCAGGGGCCGTGGGAGAACGGGGCGTGGCAGGGATCGGGCAGCGGGCTGTTCAAATCGACCGACGGCGGCACCACCTGGAAACAACTCACGAAGGGACTACCCACCGCCGAGGACAAGCTCGGCCGCATCGGGCTGGACGTGTCGAAGTCCGACCCTCAGCGGCTATTCGCGGTGGTGGATGCGCCCAAGCTCGGCGGGCTGTACCGCTCGGACGACGGCGGCGAGTCGTGGACGCTGGCGAACGCCGACCGGCGGCTGTGGGGGCGGGGGGATGACTTCGCCGAGGTGAAGATCGACCCGAAGGACAAGGACACGGTCTACGTCGCCAACGTCGGCCTGTACAAGTCCACCGACGGCGGGAAGACGTTCACCTGTTTCAAGGGGGCACCCGGCGGGGACGACTACCACACCGTCTGGGTCAGCCCGGACGACTCGAACGTGCTGCTCGTGGCCGCCGACCAGGGGGCGATCGTGACGGTGAACGGCGGGCAGACGTGGAGCACGTGGTACAACCAACCGACCGCCCAGTTCTATCACGTCGTCACGGACGACCGCTTCCCGTACTGGGTGTACGGCGGGCAACAAGAGAGCGGGTCGGCGGGGGTGGCCAGCCGCGGGAACGACGGACAAATCACCCCGCGGGACTGGCACACCGTCGGGACCGAGGAGTACGGGTACGTCGCCCCCGACCCGCTGAACCCGGACGTCATCTTCGGCGGCAAGGTGCAGAAGTACGACCGCCGCACCGGGCAGGTGCAGGAGGTCGGGCCGGAAGCCCCCCGCGGCACCGCGTACCGCTTCCTTCGCACCGCCCCGCTGCTGTTCTCCACCGTGGACAAGAAGTCCCTCTACCTCGCCGGGAACGTGCTCTTCAAGACGACCGACGGTGCGCACTCGTGGCAGGTCATCAGCCCGGATCTGTCGCGGCCCGCACCAGAGGTACCCGAGAGCGTCGGCCTGTACCGCACCCCGGAGATGGCGAAACAGCCGCGACGGGGGGTGATCTACGCCGTCGCCCCGTCGTACACGAAGGCCGACACCATCTGGGCGGGAACCGATGACGGGCTGATCCACGTCACCCGCGACGGCGGCAGGACGTGGGCGGAAGTCACCCCGCCTGGGCTGACCGCGTGGAGCAAGGTGGCGCAACTGGACGCCGGGCGGTTCGCCGACGACACCGCCTACGCCGCCGTGAACCGCATCCGCCTGAGTGACCAGAAGCCTCACGTCTACCGCACGCACGACGGCGGGAAGACGTGGACGGAGATCGTCCGCGGGCTGCCCGACAACGCCCCGGTGAACGCCGTCCGCGAAGACCCGGTGCGGAAGGGGCTGCTCTTTGCCGCCACCGAGCGGGCCGTGTACGTGTCGTTCAACGACGGCGACGACTGGCAGCCGCTGCGTTTGAACATGCCGGCCACGTCCGTCCGCGACTTGGTCGTTCACGACCGCGACGTGGTGGTCGGCACGCACGGGCGGGGGTTCTGGATCCTCGACGACATCACCCCCCTACGGCACCTGTCCGCGAAGACCGCCGGGGACGACGTGACCCTGTTCCCGCCGGCCCCGGTGTACCGCCTGCGCCGGAGCGTGGCCACCGACACGCCACTCCCGCCGGACGAGCCGCTCGCCGCCAACCCGCCGGACGGGGCGGTGATCGACTTCCTCCTGAAGGCCGACGCGGCCGGGCCGGTGACTCTCGAAGTCCTCGACTCGGCCGGCAAACTGGTCCGCAAGTACAGCAGCGCCGACAAACCGTCGGCGATCGATCCGCAAGCCGTCGAGATGGACCCGCGGTGGATCCGCCCGGCCCGCGTGCTCCCGGCGAAGGCGGGCAGCCACCGATTCGTGTGGGACCTGCACCACCCGCCGCCCGACGGGGCGGCGCAGTCCGTCCCCATCTCGGCGATCTATGGCGACACCCCGACCGAGCCGTCCGGCCCGTTCGTGCGACCGGGGAAGTACACGGTCAAGCTGACCGTCGGCGGGAAGGCGTTTGAGCAGCCAGTGGAGGTGAAGATGGACCCGCGGGTGACGACGCCGGCCGCCGGGTTGGACGAGCAGTTCAAGCTGTCGATGACCTGCTACGACGGGATGGCCGCGGCGCGGAAAGAGGCGGCAAAGGTTCGTGCCGTCCGCAAGCAACTGGCCGACGTGAAGGGGAAGGCGGACAAACTGGCCGACGCGATCGACGAACTGGACGCTCAGCTGGCCGCGGTCGAAGGGGCGGTGGGACGGGGGCGGAGGCGGGGCGGTCGGGCGACGCCGGAGCCGAGTCTGGGTTCGACGGTCGGCGAGTTCGCCCGGCTGATGGCCGTCCTGCAAGGGGCCGACGCCACGCCGACCACACACACGGCGGTTGGCGTGACCACGACGAAGAAGGATATGGACGCCCTGCTCGCGAAGTGGGTCGACCTGCGGAAGAAGGATGTGGCCGACCTGAACGAGAAGCTGAAGGCGGCCGGGTTGCCCGAAGTGCCCGTCACTGACAAATGACCAACCTGACACACCGGTCCGAAGTGGAGTTTGGCCCATGCCGCTGAAGCTGTCCGCGTTCCCGTAGTGTGACCTCGACCGCATCGCCGGCGAGCGGACGATGACCGTGTTCGAGTGGATCGACATGGCCCGCTCCCTCGACGCCGACGGGCGGGAGATGTACTACGTGTACTTCACCACCCGGCTAACGGTAGTGGCTGACGTGTACGGACCGCCCGCATGCGGTCCGGTAGCCCGGGGTGAGCAGTTCGACCGCTTCCGCGCGAGGGTAGGAAGGTCATCCGCGAACGGGCGGCGAAGACGAGGATCGCCACGTGCGAGTCCGACGACAGTGTGTAGCCCCCCGCCGCCCGCCGGGGTACAACTGTGGCCTCTCCCGGTTGTTCCCCGAGGGCGGGCCGATGTTCCGTGCGACTCTGGCGGTGCTGACCACACTTTCACTGACAGCCCTGTGTCACTCGGCCGACGTGAAGCCCGACGCCTACCTCGTCGGCGTGGCCGAGATCGACATCACGCCCAAAGACCCGATCCGCATGAACGGGTTCGGCTCCCGCCGCGACGAGTTCGTCGGCGTGAACCACCCGGTCTACGCCCGTGCCATCTCCATTCGCCACGCCGGCGATTCGGAACCGCTGGTGCTGATGACCGTGGACGTGCTCGGCATCACCGCGGAACACCGGGCTGAACTGGTGAAACGCCTGAAAGGGAAGGTGCCTTCGGAGCGGCTGGCGATCACCGCCACGCACACGCACTGCGGGCCGATGGTGAGCGGGGCGAACCCGACCCTCTTCGGCGTGCCGATCCCCGACGACCACCTGAAGCACATCGACGCCTACACCGTCACGTTCCTCGACAAACTGGAGCAGGCCGCCGTCGAAGCGCTGAAAGACCCGAAACCCGCCCATTTGTATTGGGGCGTCGGCTCGGTCGGGTTCGCCAAGAACCGCCGGTCGCAACCGAACGGCCCGACCGACCACGACCTGCCGGTACTGGTGGTGAAGGACGTGAAGACGGCAGCGGTCAAGGCCATCTACACCGGGTATGCGTGTCACTGCACGTCGCTCACGCACAACAAGATCAGTGGCGATTGGGCCGGGTACGCGGCGGCAGGGATTGGGCAGGCGTTCCCCGGAGCGGTCGGGCTGGTGTCCATCGGGTGCGGGGCCGACCAGAACCCGGACGCCCGCGAGCCGACCGACAAGGACGAAGCGGCGGTGGTGCGGGGTCGCATGATCGTGGACGAGGTGAAGCGGCTGGCCGGCGGGTTCCTCGCTCCGATTCAGGGCAAGCCGGTCTGTGTACTCAAGTCGATCTCGCTGCCGCTCGCCGACCATCCGGATCGCAAGGGGTGGGAGAAACTGGCCGAGCAGAAGAACGCCATCGGCCACCACGCCCGCGTTCAACTCGCCAAACTCGACAACGGCGAGAAGCTCGTCACCGCCATCGACTACCCGATTCAGACGTGGGCGTTCGGCGAGTCGCTGGCAATGGTCCACCTGCCCGGCGAGGTGGTCGTCGATTACGGCCTACGGCTGAAGGCCGAACTCGATCGCCGGCGGGTGTGGGTCACCGGGTACGCGAACAACAACCCGTGTTACATCCCGTCGGAACGCATCCTGAAGGAGGGCGGGTACGAGGGCGGCGGGGCGATGGTCTACTACGACGTGCCGACGGCGTTCAAGCCGGGCCTCGAAGACCCCATCGTGAAAGAGGTGAAGACCCAACTGCCGAAGTTCGCTTCGCCCACGGACGCCTCGAAGCTGAATGGAACCAGACCGCTCTCGCCGCAGCAGTCGCAATCGACGTTACGCGTCGGGCCGAAGCTGGTCGTCGATCTCGTCGCCGCGGAACCGCTGGTGAGCGACCCGGTCGCCATCGCCTTCGGACCCGACGGCAAGCTGTGGGCGGCGGAGATGCTGGACTACCCGAGCGGGAAGACCGGCAAGTTCGAACCCGGCGGGCGGGTGCGGTTCCTCGAAGACACGAACGGCGACGGCACGTTCGACACGTCCACCACGTTCCTCGACAACATCCCCTTCCCCACCGGCGTGCTGCCGTATCGCACAGGTGTGCTGGTCTGTGCTGCCCCCGACATACTGTACGCCGAAGACACGAACGCGGACGGCAAGGCCGACAAGATCACGAAGCTGTTCAGCGGGTTCGGCACCGGCAACTATCAGGCCCGCGTGAACGGCCTCGCCTACGGCCTCGACGGCTGGGTGTACGGCTCGTGCGGGCTGTTCGGCGGTGAGATCACATCCAGCAAAACGGGGAAGAAACTCGGCCTCGGCGACCGCGACTTCCGCATCAAGCCGGACACCGGCGAGATCGAACCGGCCGCCGGCCGCACCCAACAGGGACGCGTGCGGAACGACTGGGGCGACTGGTTTGGGTGCGACAACTCGAACCTGGCGTGGCAGTACCCGCTGGCCGATCACCTCGTGAAGCGGAACCCGTTCGTCGCCCCGCCGAACCCGGTGGTGAACCTCGCCCCCGACAACAAGCTGTTCCCCCCGCGCGCGATACAGTTGTTCAACCTGTCCGGCGTCGGCGGGCGAACGACGGCGGCGTGCGGCATCGGCGTGTACCGGGATGCGAAGCTCGGGGCCGAGTTCACCGGCAACGTGTTCACGTGCGAGCCGGTCAACCTTGTGGTCACACGCCGGGTGCTGAAACCGAACGGCAGCACCTTCACCGCCGAGCGGGCCGCGGGTGAAGCGGAGAAGGAGTTCCTGACGAGCACCGACCCGTGGTTCCGCCCGGTGATGGCGACCACCGGCCCCGACGGCGGGCTGTGGGTGGCCGACATGTACCGCTTCGTGATCGAACACCCGCGGTGGATCCCGCCGGGCGAGTTGGCGAAGGTGGACCCGCGGGCCGGTGCCGGGCTGGGCCGCATCTACCGCGTGCGACCGGAGGGCGAGAAGCCGAAGGCGTGGCCGCGGCTGGACAAGATGACCACCGCCGAACTGGTGGCGGCGCTCGATTCGCCCAACGGCTGGCAACGCGATATGGCGACGGAGGTACTGGTTTGGAAGGCGGACGAAGCCGCCGTGCCGCTGCTGGTGAAACTGCTAGCGGTGTCCGACCGTCCAGAGGCGAGACTCCACGCTCAGAATGTGCTAGACCGCCTCGGCAAGTATGACCCGAGCATCGCGCTCGTTGTCCTCGACGACGCGCACCCCGGCGTGAGGCGGAACGCCGTGCGATTGGCCGAGCGATTCCTGAACGATCACCCGGCGATCGCCAGCGCAGTGGCAAAACTGGCCGATGACCCCGACCCACAGGTGCGGGCGCAGGTGGCGTTCACCCTCGGCACGTGGGCCAACCCGCAGGCCGGTCGGGTGCTGGCAGAACTTGCGGCGAAGGACGCCAAAGACCCGTACATCACCGCCGCGGTCGTCAGCAGTCTGAACAAGGACACGTTCGCCGACTTCGTAAACCGGCCAGAAGTGAAAGGGCTGATGGCAACGCCGCTGCTGCCGAAGCTCATCACCACGGCCGTCGGGCTGGGCGATGACAAGGCGTTGTCAGTGCTGCTGGCGAAGGTGACGACGGCGGACGGCGGCAAGTACGAGGCGTGGCAGTTCACCGCCGTCGAATCTGTGCTGGATGCGTGGCAAAGGTCGGCGAAGGGGAAGGAGCCGCCGGCCGAGGTGACGGCGATGTTCGCGTCGGCGCGCGCCGTGGCGGTGGACGGCAAATCGACCGACGACGTGCGCTCCGCGGCGGTGCGGCTGCTCGGCCGCGAGAAGGCGAAGGTGCCCGACGACGTCACCGCACTTTCCACACTGCTCGGGGCGAAGACGCCCGCCCCGGTGCAGTCGGCCGCGGTGGGCGCTCTCGCCCGCGCCGCCGACGACAAGGCCGCCGACGCGCTCATGAAAGGGTGGAGCGAGTACACACCGGCGGTGCAATTGCAAGTCGTCTCCGCGCTACTCGGCCGACCGGCGTGGGTGCCGAAGGTGCTGGAAAACCTGGGCAACGGCACGCTCCCGCCGTCGGCCGTGCCCGCCGCCACTCGGCAGGCGTTGCTCACCAGTCCCGACGCGAAGGTGCGGGCGCTCGCCGAGAAGGCGTTCGCCGGTGCGGTGAACGCCGACCGTGCCAAGGTGATCGCACAGTATGAGCAGCAGTTGCCGAAAGCCGGCGACGTGGCGAAGGGGAAGGCGGTGTTCGCCAAGACGTGTGCCGCGTGCCACAAACTCGACGGCGTCGGGCACGCGGTCGGCCCCGATCTGGCCGCACTCGCCAACAAGTCGGCCGAGTACCTGCTCACCGAAATCCTCGACCCGAACCGCAACCTCGACAACCGCTACCTCGAATACGTCGTCAACACGACCGACGGCCGCACGCTCACCGGCCTGTTGGCGAACGAGAGTGTGGCGGGCGTGACGCTCCGCCAAGCCGACGGCAAGGAGGTGGCGATCGTGCGGGCCGACTTCGACGGGTTCAAGTCGCTCGGGCGGTCGCTCATGCCGGAGGGGTTGGAGAAGGACGTTCCGCCGGCGGCGATGGCCGACCTGATCGCCTATTTGACCAGCAGTGAGGTGCCGCCCAAGAAGTTACCCGGCAACACGCCGGCGGTGGTGAAGCCGACTGACAACCGGCTGTCACTGCCGGCGGCGGCGGCGGAGGTCCGCGGGGATGCCATCACGTTCGAGACCGAGTTCGGCAACATCGGCTTCTGGCACGGGGCGAAGGACCACGCCACCTGGCGGGTGGTGCTGCCCGCCGCCGGCGAGTTCGACGTGTACATCGACTTCGCCTGCGACGACAGCTCGGCCGGCAACTCAATCGCGTTCGACGGCGGCGAACCGACCATCCGCAGCAAGGTGATCGGCACCGGCGGGTGGGCGAACTACCGGCTGATGCGGCTCGGCACGTTCAAGCTGCCGGCGGGTGAGAGCAAGCTGGTGATGCGGCCGGACGCCGACGCGGTGAAGGGGGCACTCATCGACCTCCGCACCGTGCTGCTGGTGCCGAAGGGCCAGAAGCCCGACACGGTGGAGGTGAAGCTGAAGGCGACTGAGCCAGCGTCGGACAAGCCGGCCGACATCGTCAAATATCTGCTCGACGATACCAAGCCGGCGGCGGATCGGCAGACGGCGGTGGCGAAGCACCTCGATAAAGCCGCGGCGATCCTGAAGGAGATGGCGGCTACGCTTCCCCCCGACAAGGAGGGGTATACGACCTCGTGGATGTGGCGGGTGGCCATCGCCAGCGGCAAGCGGAACAATGCCGACGAACTGAAGGCGATCCTCGACGTGTCGCTGCCGAAGAAGGGGGAGAAGCTGCGCGACTGGCAGGCGGTGGTGGTCGGCGGCGGGGTGGTGAACGGCATCAGCTTGAACGACGCCTGGCCCGGCCCGCGAGTGGTCGAGTTGATCGGCAAGGACGCGGGGCTGACGGAGCGGTGGAACGCGACGCTCGAAGCGGCGGTGGCGATGGCCGACGACAAGGCCACCCGCACCGCCGTGCGGTACGACGCCCTGCGGCTCATTCCCCTCCGCGGGTGGAAGGCGAGCGGCGAGCAACTGACGAAGTACCTGGCGAAGGGGACGGAGGCCGAGCTTCAAATGGGTGCCGTCAGCGGGCTGGTGGACGTGGACGCACCCGAAGCAACGGCGGCACTCGTGGGGGCGCTGAGTCATTTGACTGGCACCAACCGTGAGTTGGCGCTGAAGGGGTTGCTGCGGAACGACGACCGGGCGAACGCCCTGCTCGATGCGGTCGAGAAGGGGAGCGTGAAAGCCGCGGCGCTGGGCGACGCGACGACGAAGGCGTTGCTCGCGTCGAAGTCGGCAAAGGTGAAGGATCGAGCCGAGAAGGTGCTGCGTTAACCCAACTCCGCCACCACCACGGCGTGAACATCCAGTCGCGGCACGGTCACGCTCACCCCGCCGGGCACCTTGGTCGCGGTCAACTCCGTGCCGCCCGGTTGGAGATGGAAGCGAGTCACGGCGTACCCGCTGAACGTC
>JANNQE010000544.1:0-2257 GCA_031441625.1 Planctomycetia bacterium | reverse complement strand
CGTGAGCCGCCTGGGTTGGTTCGCACCCAGGCGGCTCACGCCGCCGGTTCACCAGATCAAGCCGCGGCTCGTTCGGACTCGTAAACTACCAGAATGCCGACCGACGCCGAACAACCCATTACCCGCGTCCGCGCCGCCCTCGACGGGTACTCCGAAGCCCTCCGCCGGGCGGTGGCGGCCGGCCTGCTCAAGGCGCGGAACACGATCCCCGCCGACGAGCTGACCGACCGCATCCTGACCACCCTGGCCAACCCGCCGGTGGTGGACCGCCGGCTGAAAGAGTTGTCCGCCCCCGCCCGCCGGCTGGTCGCCCTGCTCGGCCTCACCCGCCGCGCCCACTGGAAGGTCGGGCACCTGCTCACCGCCCTCGCCGCCCTCGGCCACGCCGACGGCATCGCGCCGGTGAGCGAGGCGTTCGACGCCGGGCTGCTGTACCCGGTCCGCCCGCCCGAGTCGCCCGAACTGAACTCGTTCGAGAGCTGGCTCGGCGTGAGTGGTGTCGTCGAACAGGCGGAGGTGTTCGCGCACCCGCTCGTCGCCGCCCGAGCTCGGGGTGAGCAGTTCGATTTGCCCGACCTGTCGGACGCCACCACCCGCACCCCCGCCGCCCACGCCGACGGGTTGGAGTGGTTGCTCCGCATCGCCGCGGTGGTGCAACTGGCCGGCGAGACGCCCTTCCGCCGCACCCAGGCGGGCGTGCTGTTCAAGCGCGACCTGACCCGCCTGCAAACGTCCGACCTGCTGTCCGCCGCGTCGTCGGACGTCCGCCCGGCCGCCGCCGATTTGGGCGTACTGGCCACCTGCTGGACGGCCGAGGTGGGCGGCATCGAGTGCCACGGCGAGGAGTGGCTGGCCGCCCCGCCCGCCGACCCGCCGGCCAGCTTGAACGCCGCCGCCGTCGAACTCGTCGGCGGGCTGTTCGGCATCGAGCACTGGGACCCGCTGCACGGCGGGTACACCCCGCCGACCGGCCTGTCGGCGTTCCCGTCGGCCACGGCCGTGGTCCTCCTGCTGCTGGCGAAGGCGGGCGGGTGGGTGCCGGCCGAGGCGCTGGCGGAGTGGCTGTGGGCGCACCACCCGAGCTGGTCCGGCGGGCTGCCGAAGGAGGCGCACGCCGACCGCGGGCGGGGGTGGGTGGACGCGCTGGTGGCGGCCGTGCTGGTGCCCCTGCGAGTCGTGGACGTGGCCACTGACACCGGCTTGTCAGCGAGACTGACCGACCTGGGCCGGCACCTGTTCGCCGACGAGCCGAAGCCGCCCGACCCGGCCGACTTCCCGCAAACCCTGCTGGTGCAGCCGAACGCCGAGATCATCGCTTACCGCCAGGGGCTGACGCCGGGGCTGATCGCCGCCCTCACGCGGTTCGCCCGGTGGAAGGGCTTCGGGGCCGCCTGCACGTTGGAACTGACGGCCGAGCAGACGTACCGCGGGCTGGAAGGCGGCCTGACGCTGGCCGGCATCGTGCAGACGCTCAACCGCCACGGGTCGCGGCCGGTCCCGCCGGCGGTGGCCGACCTGTTGCAGCGGTGGGCGAACAAGCGGGAGCGGATCGTCGTGTACACGGCCGCCACGCTCGTCGAGTTCACCTCCTCGACCGACCTCGACTCGGCGCTCGCCCGCGGGGTGGTCGCCCTGCGGGTGACGGACCGCATCGGCCTGTGCCCGAGCGGGACCGACCCGGACTTCAAGCACCTGCGGCTGATCGGCAACCGCGAGTTCGACGCCCGCCCGACGCGGTGCGTGAGCGTGGCCGACGACGGCGTGACGCTGACCGTGGACGCGGCGCAGTCGGACCTGCTGCTCGAATCGGAGGTGGCGAAACTGGCCGACCCGCTGCCCGACGGCACCAGCCCGCGGCGGTGGGCACTCAGCCCGGCGAGCGTGAATCGCGCGCTCGCCGGGCTGAGTGCGGCCGACCTGGATGCGTGGTTCGTCGCCCGCACCGGCGGCCCGATGCCGGCGGTCGCCCGCCTGTTCACGCAGGCCGCCGCCCTGCCGCCGTCGCTCGCGTCACGCCGGCTGATTGTGCAACTGCCGACTGCCGCCGCCGCCGACGGGGTGATGCAGTGGCCGACGACTCGCAAGCTGATCGACGACCGCCTCGGCCCGACCGCCCTGGCCGTGGACGAGGCGAAGCTGTCGGCCCTGGTGGAGGCGTTGGCCGAAATCGGCCTGCGGGTGGAGGTGGTGTAAGAGAGTGTTCGCCGCGGGCTTGGGGGCGCCCATCAGCACGGGCGCCAGCTCGCGGCGCAGACGG
>JANNQE010000543.1:0-3718 GCA_031441625.1 Planctomycetia bacterium | reverse complement strand
GCCGCCTGGGTTGTTATACCCAGGCGGCTGACGCCGCCGGTTCACCGGGAAAGGTGTGGCTTACCAGTCGCCGCCGCCGCCGCCGAAGTCGCCACCGCCGCCGGCGTCGCCGCCCCAGTCGCCACCGCCGCCGCCGTCGTTGCCCCAATCGCCACCACCGCCGCCGGCATCGGCATCCCCAGCACCACCGCCGGCGTCGTCCCCCCAATCACCACCGGCTTCGGCCCCGTTGTCGTAATCGCCCGCGCCGGTGTCGGCATTGTCCGCCCCGCCGTCGGCCGCGCCGGTGTCGCCGGTCGCCGCACCGGGGTCGTGGGAGTAGTGGGTGCCCATCATGCTGTTGTACATCCACATGCCGGCCATCGACCCGAGCATGCCGCCCATGAACATGCCGAAGAACCCCGGGCCGCCGCCACCGCCGTACCCACCATAGCCGCCGCCGCCGTACCCGCCGCCGTACACGTTGCCGGTCATGGCCCGGATGAGCGCGATGATGATCCAGATGACCAGCAGCACGCCGGCTACGATCGCCACCCACCAGATCCAGTGCATGCCCGCCCCCTTCGTCTCGCTCCCGCCGTCCGCGCGGGTGGTGCCGGTCGCCTCCGGGGCGGAGGTGTTTCTCAACTGGCCGATCACGTAATCGGTGCCCTTGACCAGCGATTCGCCGAGGACGGCCCGCTTCTCGTCGGCGGTCTTCGTGCCCTTATTCGCCTCCACCATGGCCGCGGTGAAGATTTTCGCCAGCGCGTTGGCGTTGTCGTCGCCGAAGTGCCGCTTCAGGTCAGTCTGCTTGTCCGTCACCACCTCCAAGGCGCGGGCCTCTTGGCAGATGAGCACGAACACGCCCCGCTCGCTCTCCACCGGGGCCAGTTCCCGCACCCACTCTTTCATGAAGGCGTGCTTGGCCGACCCGTCGTTCTTCACCTTTTCGAAGTCGGCCTTCTTGTCGGCCGGAACCTTCTCGAACGTCTGCACGGTGAAGTGCGTGGGCGACTTGAACGTCACCCCGTGGAACTTGGACTCGGCCTTGATGACCGAATCCTTGTCGAACACGTGGGCGTCGTCTTTTACCGTCATTTGCCCCTTTTCTGGGGTAGCCGCCACCTTGCTGGCGAGCGCCGCCGGCGTCGCAACGGCGAACCCCAGCAGGGCCACCAGACCGACCCGAAACAGCTTGGTCATGTCAGAACTCCCCGTGTGGAAGGAAGGTTCGTCGTTCAGTCACCGCCATTTTAACCCGCCGCGGCACGATGCACCGCGAAATCGGTGCCGGGAGGGTCGGATTCCTCCACCCCGCCCGCCCGACCATCTAACATAGTCCGGGCGTGCGAGCCGGGGGGCGGTTCGCGTCCGATGAATCTCGGCTCGCCCCACCTATTCGTCGCCCCGCTCTCAGGATTTCAACCCGTGCCGCGCATTCGTGCCACCACAATTCTCGCCGTGCGGAACCCGTCCGGCGGCGGGGCCATCGGCGGGGACGGGCAGGTGACGCTCGGCAACGTCGTCATGAAGAACGACGCGAAGAAGATCCGCAAATTGTACGACGGCAAAGTGGTGACCGGGTTCGCCGGGGCCGCGGCGGATGCGTTCGCCCTGCTGGAACGCTTCGAGGCCAAGCTGCGGGACCACCAGGGGAGCGTGCCGCGGGCGGCGGCGGAGCTGGCCAAGGACTGGCGGACGGACCGCATGTTGCGGCGCCTGGAAGCCATGCTGATCGTCATGGACCGCGACCACCTGCTACTGCTCAGTGGCACCGGAGACGTGATCGCGCCGACCGACGACGTACTCGCCATCGGCTCGGGCGGGCCTTACGCCCTGAGCGCCGCCCGCGCGCTCCTGAAGCACACGAAGATGTCCACCGGCGAGATCGTGCGGGCCGGCCTGGAGATCGCCGGCGAGGTGTGCATCTACACGAACAAGCAGATCGAAGTGGTGGAGATCGGGTAGAGTTGGCCCACCACGGAAGGCGTGAAGGGGAACGGATTTCACCGCCGAGGGCACATGAGGGCACGAGAGGAGGACAGAACGGAAGAAACAAGATCTCACGCAGAGTCGCAGAGAACAAGGAAGGGAGTGAAGAGTGCCTCCGAACAATGTCTTCTGTTTTCTTTGCGACTCTGCGTGAGACTCTCTGCATTGCTCTCGTGCCCTCATGTGCCCTCGGCGGTGAATCCTCATCTGACTAATCCCGCCCTCCGCGGTGACATTCTTCGTGAGGTTCAGACGTGGCGGAATCACTGACCCCCCGGCAGGTCGTCGCCGAACTGGACAAGCACATCGTCGGCCAGACGGCCGCTAAGAAGGCCGTCGCCGTGGCCATCCGCAACCGCTGGCGGCGGCAGCAACTGCCGCCCGACTTGCGGAAGGACGTGACGCCCAAGAACATCATCCTCATCGGCCCCACCGGGGTGGGTAAGACGGAGATCGCCCGCCGGCTGGCGCATCTGGTGGGTGCCCCGTTCGTGAAGGTGGAGGCGACCAAGTTCACCGAAGTCGGGTACGTCGGCCGCGATGTTGAAAGCATGGTCCGCGATCTGGTCGAGGCGGCCGTCGGGCTGGTCAAGCAGACCCAGCGGGAGAAGGTGCGGGAGAAAGCGGCGGAGAAAGTGACGGAGCGGTTGCTCGACCTGCTGTTACCCACGCCGAAGGCCAGTTCGTGGGAACCCGAAGCGGACAAGGAAGACCAGGAGAAGCGGCAGCGGACCCGCGAGAAGTTCCGCGAGCTGCTGCTGGCCGGCGAACTGGAAGACCGCGTGGTGGAGTTGACCGTCGAGCAGAAGTCGCCGTCGGTGCAGATCCTCGGCGGGCTGGGCATGGAGCAGATGGAGGCGAACCTGCAAGACATGTTCGAGCGGATCATCCCGCGGGGCGGAAACCAGCCGCGGCAGTTGACCATCCGCGAGGCGCGGAAGGTGCTCACCGAGCAGGAGACCGAGCAACTGATCGACCGGGCGGCGGTGAGCGAAGAGGCCATCGACCTGGCCGAGAACCAGGGCATCATCTTCCTGGACGAACTGGACAAGGTGTGCAGCCCGCACGGGGCGTCGAGCGGCGGGGCAGAGGTGTCGCGGCAGGGCGTGCAGCGGGACCTGCTGCCGGTGGTGGAGGGCACCACGGTGAACACCAAGCACGGGTCGGTGAAGACGGACCATGTGCTGTTCATCGCGGCCGGGGCGTTCCATGTGTCGAAGCCGTCCGACCTGATGCCGGAACTGCAGGGCCGCTTCCCCATTCGTGTCGAACTGACCGACCTGACACAGGCCGACTTCCTGCGGATCCTGACCGAGCCGCAGAACTCGCTCGTGCGGCAGTATTCCGAGCTGCTCCGCACGGAAGGCGTGGACTTGCAGTTCACCCAAGACGGAATTGAGGCGCTGGCGGAGCTGGCCTACGACCTGAACCGCACGTCGCAGAACATCGGCGCGCGGCGGCTGCACACGATCATCGAGCGGGTGGTGGAGGACGTCAGCTTCGAGGGGCCGGATTTGGCGAACAAGACGGTGGTGATCGACGGCACCATCGTGCGGGAGAAGATCGGCGGCATCATGCAGAAGGAAGACCTGAGCAAGTACATTTTGTGACCTGTAACCGCGGAGCGGCGTTCGGGTGTAGCCTGGGGCGTACGCCCCTGGAGAACAAATTTCCACCCCACAACCCCCGGCGGGGCGCTGGGGTTATCCGAGCCCCCCACCGGGGCTTGGTCTCTTGTGGCCTC
>JANNQE010000542.1:0-4023 GCA_031441625.1 Planctomycetia bacterium | reverse complement strand
GTGATCGGCAGGCGGGCGTCGATGTGCAACCGCTGCGGCACATACCCGACGTACTCCGGCCGCGGGCGGCTGTGGTCGTGCCCGCAGCGGTACTTCAACTCGCCGTGGTAGGGCAGCTCACCGAGCATCGTGCGGAGGAGGGTCGACTTGCCGGAGCCGTTCAGCCCGATGAGTGCGGTGATGCCGCCGCGGGGGATGTCGGCCGTCAGGTCATTCAAGATGAGCCGCCCGCCTCGCCGCACCTGCAAGTTGCGGAACGAGACGAGCGGCGGCACGTCGGCCATGCGGAGGAGCGGGGGCATCAAAGTGCTCTGCACGCTCCGCGTGCGGGTGTCGGAAGGCCGCACGCGGAGCGTGCAGAACACTACTTACTTGAACACGTCCTTGAGCGCGGCGATGTTGGCCCGCATCTTCGTCTCGTACCAGTCGGCCGTCAGGTCGGCGGCGGGGGCCGACTCCAGGTTGTCCAGTTCGATGACGGTGGTGGCGATGCCCAGCCGCTTCAGCTCGTCGGCCAGCGTCTTCACCCCGCCCAGCTTGCTGAACTGCGGCTCGGAGGCGATCACCTTCACGCCCTGCTTCTTGCAGTTCTCGACGAGTTCGTCGAGCTGCTTCTTGCTCGGCTCCTTGCCGGCCGACTTCTGGATGGTGTCCACGACCGTCAGCTTAAACGTCTTGGCGAAGTAGCCCATCGACCCGTGGGCGGTGACGATCGGGCGGTCCTGCGGTTTGGTGCCGTCCGGCGGCATGCCCTCGGCCTTGAGCGCTTTCAGCTTGTCCTTGTACGCTTCGGCGTTCTTGTAGAAGGCGTCTTTGTGCTGCGGGTACAGGTCGCTCAACTCCTTGCGGATGGTGTCCACCATGTGAACGGCGCAGTCGAGGCCCATCCACACGTGCGGGTCGTGGGCGTCCTCGTCCTCCTCGGGCTTCTGCGCGTCGTCCTCGCACGTGCAGCCGGTGCCGTGCAGCAGGTACTTGTGCGGCAGCTTGTCGCCCAGTTTCACCACCTTCAGATTCTTGTTCGGCGAGCTGGCGGCCAGCTTCTTGGCGAACTCGTCGTCGAGGCCGAGGCCGTTCACGAACAGGATGTCGGCCGCTCCGACCGCGTCCAGTTCCGTCTTCGTCACTTCCGACCCGTGCGCCCCTTGCGTGCTCTTCACGCTCGTCACCGTGCCGGTGTCGCCGACCACGTTCGCGGCCAGCGAGTAGAGGGCCGGGAAGGTGACGGCCACCTTCACCCCGTCCGGGCTGCCGGGCGGCGTGGGACCGGGGTTCACCTTGCACCCGACGAACGGGATGGCGACGACGGCGACGGCCAACACCCCGAGGGCGAGCCAGCGTGCGGTTCGGGTCATGTCCGACCTCCGGGAATACGGTGTTATACCGGCTTCATTCTACACCTACGCGGGGCCGGTTTCTACGGTTCATTTCGGACGGTGCGGCGGGAGTGGAAATCGCCGTAAGTGCTTGGCCGGCATGGGACGTTCTACGAACAGGACATGGTTCCACGGATGGGTGGGGGGAGGTGGAATGAAACCATCCGCGGGCGATTTCACTGGAATACGCCGGGATCGTGTGCGAAACTCCCGGTATGCAGCCGAATCCCGCGGCACAACGCGGGAGCGGGGGATCCACCGACGGCGACGAGAGACGCCGTCCGGGGCGCAGGTGAGCCGAGTTCACCGGGGCACGTTCAAGCCCTAGCCCGTCAGCTAACCTCGCAGGCCGGCGCGGACGTGTGTTCCGCCGCCACTGAACGGGCACCCTCGTCGCCGTCATCTCGGACGATCGCGCCCCGTCTTCTGCGTGGAAGGTCTCCCATGTTCGCCAACGGCGAATTCCCCTCGTGGCTGCAAAGCTACTGGTGGGTGGCGGTGCCGGTCGTCCTCGTCCCACTGCTGTTGTGGTGGGCGTGCATCAAGGTGATCCCGAACGACAAGGTCGGGGTGGTGGAGAAACTGTGGGCCGGGCAGGGGTCCATTTCCGGCGGGCGGATCATCGCGCTCGGCGGCGAGGCCGGGTATCAGGCCGACCTGCTCCGCGGCGGGCTGCACTTCGGCCTGTGGCGGTGGCAGTACCGCGTTCACGTGGTGCCGCTCGTGACGGTGCCGCAGGGGCAGATCGGGTACGTGTACGCGCGCGACGGCCTGCCGCTGCCGCCCAGCCAGACCATCGGGCGGGTGGTCGAGTGCGGCAACTTCCAGGACGCCCGCGGGTTCCTCACCCGCACCGACGACGAGAGCGAGCACGGCCAGCGGGGTCGTCAACGGATGATCCTGCGGGAGGGGGTGTACGCCATCAACCCGGCCGCCTTCGTGGTGATGACCGAGAATCGCGCGTACACCCTGTCGCAACTGCTCGACGCCCAGGAGTCGAACTCGGTGAAGACGTGGCACACGCAGCTCACCGAGAACAAGGGGTTCCACCCGGTGGTGATCGGCGGCAGCAGCGAACAGGGCGAGACGGCGGTTCACGACGACCTGATCGGGGTGGTGACGGTTCACGACGGGCCGAGCCTGCCGCCCGGCGAGATCATCGCCCCGGCCGTGGGCACCGAACCGGACGGCGCGAGCTACCACAACAACTACCAGGACCCGGAAGCGTTCCTGAGCGCCGGCGGCCGCCGCGGGCGGCAGTACGCGCCGCTCACCGACGGCACGTACTTCATCAACCGTTGGTTCGCCACCGTGGAGATGGTGCCGAAGACGGTGGTGCCGATCGGCCATGTGGGGGTGGTGGTGAGCTACGTCGGGCGGGCCGGCCGCGACGTGAGCGGCACCTCGTTCCGCCACGGCGAGCGGGTGCAGGAGGGCGAGCGGGGGGTGTGGGAGCGACCGCTCGGGCCGGGCAAGTACCCGTTCAACGTGTACGCCGGACAGGTGATCCTGGTGCCGACGACGAACTTCGTACTGCACTGGATCACGGGCAAAACCGAAGCGCACAAGTTCGACGAGGGCCTGCGGAGCATCGACCTGGTGACCCGCGATGCGTACGAACCGCTGCTGCCGCTGTCGGTCGTCGTCCACATCGACTACCAGCGGGCGCCGAGCGTGATCCAGCGGTTCGGCGACGTGAAGAAGCTGATCACCCAGACCATCGACCCGATGCTGAGCGCCTTCTTCCGCGACATCGCGCACAAGAAGACGATGCTGGCCCTCCTCCACGAGCGGGACGTGATCCAAGGCGAGGCCCGCAAGGAGCTGCGGGACCGCTTCCGCGAGTTCGACATCGAGTGCGTGGACGTGCTCATCGGCAAGCCGACGGCGGCCGACAAGGACAACAAGATCGAGACGCTGCTGGAGCAACTGCGGCTGCGGCAGTTGAGCATGGAGCAGGTGGAGACGTACGAGCGGCAGCGGGTGGCGGCGGACAAGCAGCGGAGCCTGAACGAGGCGCTAGCCATCGCGGCCGTGCAAGTGCAACTGACCAACGCCCAGGCCGAGGTGAAGATGGCCGAGAGCCGCGGGGAGGCGGAGTTGGCCCGCGCCCGCAAGCAGGGCGAGCAGACGGTGGTGATGGCCGAGGCGGAGCTGGCGAAGGCGAAGCGGCAGGCCGAACAGACGGTGCTACTGGCCGAAGCCGACGCCAAGCAGAAGGCGTTGGCCGGCCGCGGCGAGGGGCAGAAGGCGCTCCAGATCGGCCTGGCCGAGGCGTCGGTGGTGCTGAAGAAGGTGGCCGCGTATGGCGACCCGCGGCTGTACGCCCTGGCGGTGCTGGCCGACCGCCTGGCGAACAGCACGCAGCCGCTGGTGCCGGAGCGGATGTTCGTGAGCGGGGCGAGCGGCGACGGCGGGAGTGCGGCCGGCGGGCCTCTGGGCGCACTGCTCACCCTGCTGCTGGGCGAGAAGACCGGCCTGGGCGGGTTCGCCGACACGCCGGAGGCGCGGGAGCTGAAGGAGCAGACCGAGGCGCTCACCCGCGAGACCGTGGCGGGGTTGAAAGGTGACCCGGCGGTGTGAACCGCCGGGTGACGTGAACCGGCGGCGTGAGCCGCCTGGGTCTCAACAACCCAGGCGGCTCACG
>JANNQE010000541.1:0-1522 GCA_031441625.1 Planctomycetia bacterium | reverse complement strand
GTCCTCAGCAAAGTTTGGGTGCGAGCGTATGCAGCGTACCTACACGCTCAGCCACTCCCGAAAGAGGTGAGTTACCGACCGCGAGAAACCAAAACACCTGCAATTGCAGCGTAAACTCTGGGATCGGGGCAACGGCACCCTGCTGCAGGGGCGATTTGCTACCGGCAGCCCTAAATCGGGTCGGTGAGGGCGGACTCGCACGGTATTCAACCCAATCCCTCAGTGGAAAAAATGCCGTGGCCCGCTCCGGTCGCCCCGCGATGTCGCTGATCGAACTGCTGGTGGTGATCGCCATCATCGCGGTGCTGGTGGCGCTCCTCCTGCCGGCGGTGCAGTCGGTGCGTGGGGCTGCCGCCCGCACCGACTGCTCGAACCGCCTGCGGCAACTGGCCCTCGCCCACGAGCAGTATCACTCCGCCCACGGCCGGCTGCCCCCTGGGTTCGTGTCCGACGCCCAGCCGAAAGACCTGCCGTACACCGGCTGGGCGGTTCGTCTCCTCCCGTACCTCGAACAAGACCCGCTCTGGCGACGGGTGGGTGCGGCATTCGCCTCCGACCCCGCCCCGCTCGTGTTCTACGGCCACCCGCCGCACGCCGACCTGCTGGCCACCGTCACGCCCGCCCTCCTCTGCCCGGCCGATGGGCGGGTGTCGCAACCCCACTCGTTCGACACCGGGCCGGTGGCGTTCACCTCCTACCAGGGGTCGTCCGGCACGAGCTACCTGAAGAAGAACGGGGTGCTGTACGCCGACTCGGCGACGCGGTGGGCGGACGTAACCGACGGCCTGAGCAACACCCTTCTGATGGGCGAACGCCCGCCGTCGTCCGACTTCCGCCTCGGCTGGTGGTACCGCGGGTGGGGACTGTACAAGGACGGCACGGGCGAGACGGTGCTGGGCGTCCGCGAGCGGAACTTCTCCGACGACTACCCGGATTGTCGTCCCGGTCCGTACCACTTCGACGCCGGCACGAAGGGCGAGTGCGACCTGTTCCACTTCTGGTCGTTCCACCCCGGCGGGGCCAACTTCGCGTTCTGCGACGGGTCGGTCAAGTTCCTGCGGTACTCGGCGGATGCCGTGCTGCCCGCGCTGGCCACCCGTGCCGGCGGCGAAGCCGTGCCGGGCGACTTCTGATCCCGTCGCCGTGGCGCGAAGTCGCCGGATGTGTTCGGCCGGTGGATGCGCACGCGGTCGGCCCGCACTTGGCGGCGCTCGCCGTCGAGTCGGCACCAGTCGCCGACGTCACCCCCGCGCCACCGACTCAGTGGAAGTGAAGCCGGCCGACGACAAGCGGCGGTGAGCGAGCGGGGCAGTTGCTCCCGTTCGCCGACTCTCTCCGAGAGTCGGTTCGGCATGTCGCTCTCGGGGAGAGCGACCCACCCTAACCCAACTCCGCCACCACCACGGCGTGAACATCCAGTCGCGGCACGGTCACGCTCACCCCGCCGGGCACCTTGGTCGCGGTCAACTCCGTGCCGCCCGGTTGGAGATGGAAGCGAGTCACGGCGTACCCGCTGAACGTC
>JANNQE010000540.1:0-2269 GCA_031441625.1 Planctomycetia bacterium | reverse complement strand
GGAATGCCTGTGCCACCAACAATCCAATCACCCTGGCGGTATCCCTAGCCCACTCGTCACGGCCCCCGTCAGCAACCGGACGATCAGCCAGCCGAAGCGGGGCAGGTGGCGGGGGTCGAACGGCGGGGCGAAGTCGGCGTCCACCCGCACCAGCGGGACGGCGCTGGCGGCGAGCGCCCGCAGCAGCGGCTCGGTGCGGTCGTGCAGGTCGGGATTCCCCTCCCGCACGGCGACGCCGACGAAATACGACCGGCCGTCGGGCAACATGCCGAACGACAGGTCGGCGGAAGTGTGCGGCAACAGGTAGTCGTCGGCCAGCCGGCGGAACAGGTCGTCGCCGGTTTGTTTCATGTACCCGCTCAACTCGTCCGCGTCCCGCTTCTGGTACAGTTTACCGCACTCCTTCCACGCTTTCTCCTCGTCGGACAGGCGGAACGGGGCGTCGTCGTCGCGGGGGAACCGCTTCTGGTCCAGGTGCGGGCTGACCCAGTGGAGGAAGTTGACACCCCACCCGCGGAGAAAGTAGTTGAGCACTGCCGCGCGGCCGTTCGTCGGCACGGGCACCCGCACGCCGAGCAGCAGCAGCGGGCGGTTCGCCCCACGGAACAGGTGGGCCCAGTCGTCGTCCGGGGCACCGTCCACCATGTACGCCGCCCACTCCCGCCCCCGCAGGCAGACGGGCAGCAGGTTCTCCGCCGCCCACGTCGCCAGGTGCGTGTCGGACGCCAGCATCAGGTCGGGGTTGCCGCCGAGCAGGTCGTGGGTGCGGAGCACCAGGCGGAGCGGGTCGAGCATCGGGTCGGGCGAGTCGGCGCGGCACTGAATGGCCTCGAACAACTCGGCGATCTCGGTCGGCTCGGAGTCGGGATGCAGCAGGGCCGGCAGTTCGTCGGTGATGGCGGTCGGCCCGCGGAGGCGGTCGGGCATGGTGCGGAGGCAGTAGTCGCGGAACCACTCGCGGCCGGGGGCGGGGTTCCGCAGTTCGGAGCAGGCGAACCCCAGGAACTCGGGCAGCCAGCGGGTGGTGGCCAGGGCCACCCGCCGGCCGGCGTCGGACAGATCCTCGGCCGTCCACGCCGACAGCGCGCGGGCGGTGTGCTCGTTCAGTTCGTGTCCGGTCAACACGGCGTCGGCCGCCCACCGCATCACGTCGGCGGTCGGCACCCCGGCCCGCACGCGGTTCAGCCCGTCGGCACTCCACCCGCCGAACGCCTCCGCCGCTCGTGCCTCCAGCCCCGGCAGCGTGCGCACCGCGGCGGGAAACGCACGCTCCACCGCCGCACGTTTCGCCGCCTCCCACCGCCCGGCCGTGGTCGGCAGCTTCCCGGCCCATTCCGCCGCTTGCTCCGTGGCGTGCGGCGGAACCGGTTCGGTGCCGTGCAGCCACTCGGCCAGGGCGAACGCACTCTCGCGGTCGTCGGCGGTCAACTCCGGGTGACTCGCCCACCACGCGGCGAGCGGCTTCGCCCAACTGGACGGGACGGCGAGCGGCGGCTGAATCGCCTTCCGCGACAGGTCGAACCGCACGAACTGGCGGAACGTCCACGCCTGCACCATGGCCGGGTTGCCGGCCCCACACACCCGCGGCACGTGCTTCCCCTTGCCAGTCCAAAGGGTGTCGAAGCTCATCCGCAGTCGCGCCGCCGGCGGGAGCAACCGCATCACGCTTCGGGCCACGGCTTCCACGTCGGTCACGCCCATCGGCAGCGCGACGGTGCCGCTCGGTTCGCCGCTCAGCAGCCACGCCAACAGTTCGGGCACCACAGGTGCAAACGCGGCGGGCACGAGTTGTGTGTGCGGTTCGACGGGCGAAAGGTCCACCCCCGGCAGGCGGGCGGTTTTCCACACCTCATCGGGTACTGCGTCCGGGTCGCGCTGAAACGGGAAGCCGCTGTCGAAGTAGGCGAACGGGTCGCCGCCGGAGTGGGCGAACACCTCGCGGTCGATGAGCAGGGCGTGCGTGTGGAACCGCCCGCCGCGGCCGAACTTGTCCGGCTTGGTGAGCGGTACCGCTTCGGCCAGCATGACGAACGGCCCGCTCACGAGCGGAGTGAAAATGCGCCGCACGAAGTGATCCGGACCGGGCCGGGCGAACGTGTTCACCCGCTGCTCGACTTCCTCTCGGACATGCGACGGAAGGGATTCGGTCCACAGCCACACCTGCACCCCCCGGCGGCGGTGCGGCGACCGCTCCTGCTCGACGTTCGTGTACACCAGCTGGGCGGCGAGCATGGGGAGGGGGACCTGTAAGCCCGACGCGCGAGCGAGG
>JANNQE010000539.1:0-2058 GCA_031441625.1 Planctomycetia bacterium | reverse complement strand
TCCTGCCAGAGCGTTTCGGGGTCGGGTTCGAGTCGGGCGAGCAAACGGGAGAAGGCGTCGTGGGCCGGCGCCTTGGGGTCGGGCGGCTGGACGCGGGCCGCCTCGCAGTCGGTGGCGACCTTGGGGGTACCGATCAGGAAATCGATGTACTGGCGATCCGTCGCCCGCGGCGGGTTCATGCCTTAAAAACTAAACGAAGCAACGGATTCGCGCAAGACCGAACAGCATCAACTGCGTAAGTACCTTCTGTAGATCACTAAGGCTGAATCGGCTTTCCGTCCGGCATCGAACTTTGCCATGTTCCCGATATGGTGCGAGCCCGCATCGTAATGGGGAGGGATGTCATGCCAAGGATGGCCAGGCTGGCGATCAGCGAGCGTCAGCAAGAGGTGTTGCAGTCGATGGTTTGGTCGAGGTCTTGTCCGCAGGGGTTGGCCCACCGGGCCGAGATCATCCTGCTGGCGTTTTCAGGTTTGAAGAACGAGGCCATCGCCGAGCGTCTGGGCTGCGAGCGTCACAGCGTCGGCACGTGGCGTCGCCGCTGGCGGAAGGCCTTCCCGCGGTTGGTGGTGATCGAGTGCACCGAGAAGCCGCCGGCTTTGCGGGAGGCGATCGGGCAGGTGCTCGGCGACTTGCCGCGGGCGGGTTGCGGGGGCAAGTTCACCGCCGAGCCGATCGCGTCGATCCTCGCGGTGGCCTGCGAGCCGCCCGAGAACTCGGATCGACCGGTGACGCACTGGACGTCGCGGGAACGGACCGACGAGGTGCTCAAACGCGGTATCGTCCCCTCGATTTCCGTCCGCCAGGTCGGACGTTTTTTAAAAGGCGGCCGAACTCCAGCCGCACAAAAGCCGCTACTGGCTGAACGCCGATCCGAAGGATCCGGCGGAGTTCGACCGGCCGTTGCGCGGGGTGTGTGAGACGTACCGCGCGGCGCCGGACCGTCTGGAAAACGTGGGGATTCATACGGTTTGCGTCGACGAGACGACGGGGATTCAGGCGTTGGAGCGGATCGCGCCGACCAAGCCGACGCGTCCGGGACCGGTCGAGAAACGGGAGTTCGAATACAAGCGTCACGGGTCGCAGTGCTTGACGGCGAACTTCGAAGTGGCGACGGGCGAAGTGATCGCGCCGACGGTGCAGGAGACGCGCACCGAAGCCGACTTCGCGGCCCACATCGGGCGGACCATCGCCACCGATCCGAAAGCCGGATGGATCTTCGTGGCCGACAATTTGACGACGCACGTCTCGGCGACGCTGGTGCTGTTGGTGGCCGGGCTATGCGCGCTGCCGGTGGAGTCGCTGGGGGTGAAAGGGAAGAGCGGCGTGTTGAACTCGGTGGCGACGCGGAAGGAGTTTTTGAAGGACGCGAGCCACCGAGTTCGATTCGTGTCCGTGCCCAAGCACACGTCGTGGCTGAACCAAGTCGAGATCTGCTTCAGCGTCCTGACGCGCCGGGCGTTGAAGCGGGGCGACTTCCGCTCGAAAGCGGAGCGGCGGGATCGCATCCTGAAGTTCATCGACTACTTCAACCCGACGGCGGCCAAACCGTACAAAAGGACCTACGCTGGCCGACCCCTCAACGTGTGAAGTTGAAACCTTCGCGCGCCCTATGGCACACGGACTCCGCTATGGTGATCTAGGGAGTCTTCCCATACCCTACACCCCAAACCCGATACTCCTCTTCTACTTCTTGCCGGCGCCTTCGGGCTTGCCGCCGCGTTGCGGGCCTTTGTTCTTCGGCGCTTGGGCCCGGCGTTCGCCTTGCGGCGCGGCCGTGGCGACCGACTTGGTCAATTGCGTCAGCGAGGCTTCCGTCCACCACGGGCTGAGGCGCTTGATCTTGTACAGGACCTTCTCGCGATCCGGCCCGGAGGTCGCAGCGACGGTGCCGAGCGCGGCCTTCAGCTTCTTCATTTTCTTCTTGCGGGCATGACGCCGACGCAACTCAATCGCCCGTTCCACCATACACTGGCACTCCGGAAATAACGCAGGTCGTATTCGTGATGAGTCAACAATATCGGCCGCGACCCGGCGCGACAAGGCTCTTGCCTGACC
>JANNQE010000538.1:0-3370 GCA_031441625.1 Planctomycetia bacterium | reverse complement strand
AACGAACGGTGTCATGTTAAGCCGGCCCCTTCGGGGCGGAGGTTGTTTGTCTTGTGATTCCCCAGGGCTTCCGCCCTGGGCTGTGAACGTCGGCCGCTTCGCGGCGGGGTGGCTGGTCTGTCTTGCGTCCCTAAGGGACCGCCGTGCATAGCCCAGGGCGGAAGCCCTGGGTCAGTCGGGTGAAGCAAGACCACGCCCCGAAGGGGCCGGCGTCAGTCCCACACGTACCGCTCGTCGTACTCCACACCGTACCGATTCATGAAGGCGAGATATTCTTCCTGGAACGTCACGGTCCGGTGGTGCTCCCGCTGGTTGTTGATGTATTCGATCACCTTCTCGGACATAGTCGGACTGACGGTGAACGCCCCGTACCCGTTCTGCCACCCGAACGTCGAATCCCCTTGATTCCGCCGCCACAATGAGGAATTTGATTTCACGTCGCGGATCAGGTCGGCCGGGGCGATGGTCGGGGGGATGCGGACCAGCAAGTGAATGTGGTCTTCGATCCCTCCCGCCGCGATCAAGTCCCCACGTCGATTGCGAAGGATACCCCCGATGTATGAGTGCAACTCCGGCCGCCACAGGTCAAGAATCGTCGGCTCGCGGTGTTTGGTGCTGAACACCAGGTGGTGAAGCAGGCGTGTGAGGGATTGCGGCATGGCCGGCCCCTTCGGGGCGGGGGTGTTGGCTGTATTGATTCCAGGGCTTCCGCCCTGGGCTGTGAACGTCGGCCGCTTCGCGGCGGGGTGGCTGGTCTGTCTTGCGTCCCTAAGGGACCGCCGTGCATAGCCCAGGGCGGAAGCCCTGGGATTGCTGGGACCGTCAATCCACGTACATCAGCTCGTTGCTGGCCAGCAGCACCTGGGCGAACTGCTGCCAGCGGGTGAGCTTGTCGTCCTTCGTCGCCGGCAGGTTCAGGAACCGCTCGGCCAAATCCACCTCTTGCGTTTCCGGGGGGCGGCCGAACGCCAGCTTGTACGCGGCGGCGATCTTCTCCGCGTCGGTCTTGCCGAGTTTCTCCGCGCGGATGGCGAAGGCCCGCGCCTGCGTCGTCATGAACGGGCTGTTGAGCGCGAACAACTGCTGCTGCGGCACGGTCGTCGTCACCCGCTTGTCGGCGGTCACGTTCGCGTCCGGGAAGTCGAACATCCGCAACAGGCCGTCCGGCTCGTGGCGGCTCACTTTTGCGTACACCGTGCGGCGGGTCACCCCGGCGTTCTTCAGGTCGAACGTCGGCCCGCCGGTGGTCTTGTCCAGCGTGCCGCTCACGCTCAGCAGCGAGTCCCGCCACTGCTCCACGTCCAGCCGCCGGCGGTTGCCTTTCCACAGGTAGACGTTGCCGGCGTCGATCTTGTCGTTGGCTTCGTCCGCGCGGCTGTCGAGTTGGTACACGCCGCTCGTCACGATCTGGCGGTGCAGCCACTTCAGGCTCGACCCGTTCTTGACGAAGTGGAACGCCAACCAGTCGAGGAGTGGCTGGTTCGTCGGCGCGTCACCCAGCACACCGAAGTTGCTCGGCGTGCCGACGATGCCGCGGCCGAAGTGCCACGCCCACACGCGGTTGACGATCACCCGTGCCGTCAGCGGGTTGTCCTTGCTGGCGATGGCGTTGGCGAGGGCCACCCGGTCGAACTCCTTGCCCGGCTTGGTCGCCGACGGCAGCACTTGTAGGAAGCCTTTCGGGGCGTCTTCCCCGAACACGGTCGGGTTGCCGCGGACGTTCACCTTCATGCCGGGGCCGTTGCCGCTCAGCACGTGGGCGACCGGCGGGGCCGGCGGCACCGCCTTCTTCAACTTGTCCGTCTCCGCAGTCAGTTCCTTCACCTTGTCGGCCGCGGCCTTGATCGCGTCCTTGTCGTCCTTCTTCTCCTTCTCCAGCTTCTTCTGCTCCTCCTTCGCCTTGTTCGCCTTCCCTTCGGCCTCCTTCACTTTGGCCTGGGCGTCGGCGTGGGCCTTCACCTGCTCCGGCGTGCCCAGGTTGGCGTTCGACATCTTGGTGCCGGCGTACACCCCGCCGATGGCGTAGTAGTCTTTCGTGGGGATGGGGTCGAACTTGTGGTCGTGGCAGCGGGCGCACGCCACCGTCAGGCCCAAGAAGCCGCGGGTGAGGGTGTCCAGCTTGTCGTCGAGTTCGTCCGCATCGGCCCGCGGGCCGCACCCGGCGTCGCGGTAGTATTCGGCACCCAGGCCCAGGAATCCCATGCCGGCGTACTTCTCGAACGCATCCGCCGGCGCGTCGGGCAGCATGTCGGCGGCCAGTTGCATCTTCACGAAGCGGTCGTAGGGCATGTCGTCGTTGAACGCCTTGATGACCCAATCGCGGTATCGCCACGCCTGGTTCTTCGGCTGCACGCCGAACGTGTGCGCCTGGTCCTCGGCGTACCGGGCCACGTCCAGCCAGTGCCGCGCCCACTTCTCCCCGTGCTGCGGGCTGGCGAGCAGTTTGTCCACGATCTTGGCGAAGGCGTCGGGCGAACCGTCCTTCTCGAACGCCTCCACGTCTTCGGCCGTCGGCGGCAGGCCGATCAGGTCGAGGTACACCCGGCGGATGAGGGTCCGCTTGTCGGCGGCACCCACCGGGGTGACTTTCTGTGCCTTCCAACCCGCGGCAACGAACGCATCAACCGGGTTCTTGGACGCGCTCGCCGTGGGAACGGCCGGCTCTTGGACGGGTTGGAAACTCCAGAACTGCTTACCCTTCTCGATGTCGATGGTGCTGGCCTTCACCCCCGTGTCGGTGCGGGGGTCGGCGGCACCGGCGGCAATCCACGTCTCGAAGTCCTTCAAGATGGGGTCGGCCAGCTTGCCCGCGGGCGGCATCTTCAAGTCGCCGTCGCACCGCAGCGACTTCATCAGCAGGCTGTCCGCCGGCTTGCCGGGCACCACCGCCGGCCCGCTGTCGCCGCCCTTCAGCACTGCCTCTTTCGTGTCGAGCAGCAGCCCGCCCTTCAGCTTCTTCTTCTGCTTGGCGTCGGTCGAATGGCACGAGTAGCAGTGCTCGACGAACACCGGGCGGATTTTGTTCTCGAAGAACTCGACCTGCTTGGCGTCCGGCTCGGCGGCGGGCGCGAGCAACAGCACGAATGCGGCGGCGGTGGGCAGCATGGGATGGTCTTGGCGTGTCGGGCTTGGCAAGCCGGGCGCGGCGGTCGCGTCCGGTGATCCGGCGGGGAGGTAGACGACAGTACCACAAGGGAAGGCAATGGGGAAGGGGGCGGGGAACGAATTCGGCCACCCGGGGTAGGCGTCGCGGGAGTGGATGGGATCGGACGTGCCGTGTCGCCGCGAAGCGGCCGTCGTCCGAAGCCCAGGGCGGAAGCCCTGGGGACTGGGGCGGAATGAGAGTCCGCCCCGAAGGGGCCGGCGTGGT
>JANNQE010000537.1:0-3438 GCA_031441625.1 Planctomycetia bacterium | reverse complement strand
GCCGCTCGGCAAGCGGCACCTACTGGCCTACAATCCCCCTGTCATCTTCGACCGAGGGAACATCATGCGACGCGGACTTCTCCCCCTGCTGGCGGTGCTGGCCACCGGCTGCGGCGGCAACACCAACCCCGGCGACACGCGGCAAGCGGGTGCCACCGCCCGATACACCCCCACCCCCACGGCCGGCGACCCACGGCCGCCGGCCGTCAGTCCGGTGGAACTGAAGGCGGTCACACCGGCCGAACTGGACGCGGCCATCGCCGCCCACAAGGGGAAAGGGGTGCTCATCGACTGCTGGTTCCTGGGGTGAGGCCCGTGCCGGGCGAAATTCCCGCACACGGTGCAGTTGCACCGCCAGTTCGCCTCCGACGGGTTGGTGATGATGTCCCTGGACATCGATCCGGGCGAGTGGGACAAGAAGGACAAGGTGCTCGGGTTCCTGACCGACATGAAGGCCGACTTCCCCAACTACATCTTCCGGGGTGATCAGAGGGTGGTGGACGACTGGCTGGAGAAGCACGAGGTGGCCGGTACGCCGCAGATGGTGGCGTTCGACAGGAACGGCAAGCGGGTGTCGGTGCCGGACTTCAGGACGGTCGGCCAGGAAGAAGCGTTCATCAAGAAGCTCCTCGGCAAGTGACCCGCCCGAAACGGCCGAAGCCCAGGCCACCCGGCCTGGGCTTCGTCAGTGGACTGCGGTACTCAGCTCGGCTTGATGGACGAGCCGACGCTGCTGAACGTCTGGTTGCTGGCCGCCCCGATGGCGGTGATGGCGGCGATGCACACGACCACGATCAGGGCCAGCATGACGGCGTATTCCACCGCCGTCGGGCCGTCTTCACGCTTCAGGAACTCGACCACGTTCTTCAGGGTCTTCTTCATCGTACTCTCCGGAGTGGGTTCTTGAGCGGGCGGCGGTTCCCGGAGACTTCTTCCGGGGAGGTCAGCCGCGGCCCGCCAACGTCGAGTATCTAGGCCACACCTCGCGGCCGTGCAAACCGCTACAACCCACTTTTTCGGATTAAGTCTCACGACGAATTTCGTTCACACCCCCACCCCAACCACCCCTCGCCGCGGCCACGATTTTCTCCCCGCGACCGAACCGCACCGGGCGGTGTTGCCTCCAGGAAACGCGAAACGCCGCCCGTGGGGGCGGCGTGTGCGGGGCGAACTGATGACCCGGTTCGGTCAGCTCGGCGAGATGGCCGAGCCGACGGTGCTGAACGTCTGGTTGCTGGCGGCCCCGATGGCGGTGATGGCGGCGATGCACACGACCACGATCAGGGCCAGCATGACGGCGTACTCGACCGCCGTCGGGCCGTCTTCCCGCTTCAGGAATTCGACCACGTTCTTCAGGCTACCACGCATGGGATGTCCTCGTTCGTAAAACAGGCCGGTCGGCCGCGACGTGCGCCGCCGGCGGTGAGGGTCTGTAGCTCAGCGAATCGTGTGCGGTGGGACCATTCCACCGATTCGCCGCCCGCCCGCCGCCGCCGCACGATTCGCCGACGACCCGCCCGCACCCCTGATCGGTACGCTTAACGATGTCGGATTCCTCCCCCGCCCGCCACAGTCTGACCACCACTGCAGGCCCCGGCCGCGCGCCCAACCGCGCCATGCTCCGCGCCGTCGGCTTCCAGGACGACGACTTCGACAAGCCCATCGTCGGCGTGGCCAGTCTGTTCTCGGACATCACCCCGTGCAACGCCCACCTGGACCGCCTCGCCCGCAAGGGGATCGAGGGCGTCCGCGCCGCCGGCGGGGTGCCGCAGATCTTCGGCGCGCCCACCGTGTCCGACGGCATCGGCATGGGCCACCAGGGGATGAGGTACTCGCTCGTGTCTCGGGAGGTGATCGCCGACTGCATCGAGACCGTGTGCGGGTCGATGAACCACGACGGGGTGATCGCCTTCGGCGGGTGCGATAAGAACATGCCCGGGTGCGTGATGGCGATGGCCCGGCTGAACATCCCGAGTGTGTTCGTGTACGGCGGCAGCATCCTGCCCGGCCTCGGGCCGGACGGCGAGCCGCTCGACATCGTGAGCGCGTTCGAGGCGGTCGGCCAGTTCCAGGCGAAGAAGATCGACGCCGACCACTTGCACAAGATCGAGTGCGAGACGTGCCCCGGCCACGGCGCGTGCGGCGGCATGTACACGGCCAACACGATGAGCACGGCGATTGAGGCGATGGGCCTCTCGCTGCCGCACGACGCCAGCTACCCGGCCGTGTCGAGTGCGAAGGAGCGGGAGGCGTACATGGCCGGCAAGGCGCTCATGCACTGCATCGCCAACAACATCCGCCCGCGGGATCTGATCACCCGCAAGTCGCTCGAAAACGCCTTCACCCTGGTGCTCGCGCTCGGCGGCAGCACGAACGCCGTGCTGCACCTGATGGCCATCGCCCGCGAAGCGGGCGTGCCGTGGACGCTGGCCGACTTCGACCGCCTGGGCGAGAAAGTGCCGCACCTGGCCGACCTGCGGCCGAGCGGCAAGTACGTCATGTACGACCTGTACCGCGTCGGCGGCACGCCGGCGATCCTGAAGGCGCTACTCGACGCCGGCTACCTGCACGGCGACTGCCCGACCGTCACCGGCAAGACGCTGGCCGAGAACCTGGCCGACGTGAAGAGCGTGTTCGCCAAGCCGCAAGACGTGGTGATGCCGCTGGACAAGCCGAAGTACCACAAGGGGCACATCGCCATCCTGCACGGCAACCTGGCCCCCGACGGTGCGGTGGCGAAGCTGAGCGGACTGAAGGAGCGGACGCTGACCGGGCCGGCGAAAGTGTTCGACGGGGAGGAAGTGTGCTTCGCCGCGATCAAGGCGGAGAGGGTGAAGGCGGGCGACATCCTCGTCATCCGCGGCGAGGGGCCGGTGGGCGGGCCGGGGATGCGGGAGATGCTGAGCATCACGGGGGCGCTCACCGGGCAAGGGCTGGGCGAGACGGTCGGGCTGATTACCGACGGCCGGTTCAGCGGGGGCACCCGCGGGCTGGTGGTCGGGCACGTGGCCCCGGAAGCGTGGGTGGGTGGACCCATCGCACTGTTGAAGGATGGCGACATGATTACCATCGACGGCGACCGCAAGACGCTGAGCGTGAACCTGACCGACGCGGAGCTGGCGGAGCGGGCGAAGGGGTGGACGAAACCGCCGCTGAAGGCCGACCGCGGCGTGCTGGTGAAGTACGCCAAACTCGCCCGCAGCGCCAGCGAAGGCGCGACCACGGGGTAAGATGTGGTTGTTAGCCCGAAGCGCAAGCGAGGGGCGAGTGGCTGAGCGGATTCAGTGCAAGTGCAACCGGGTGCAATCGCCCTGATCCTGCGAACTCCAGCGTGATTCCGGTGTTGGCGTGGTGAACGGTGCATGAACTTGGGTGTTGGCGCACGGGACTTGTCGCTGGACGCGGATTTCCGCAAACCCGTGGTACACCCGCCGCCCA
>JANNQE010000536.1:0-4776 GCA_031441625.1 Planctomycetia bacterium | reverse complement strand
TCTGAATAGCGACTGTTATCGCCGGGAGATAGCTCACCGAGAAGTGGGGGAACTTGAGCGTTGAACCCCTGCCCGCCGACGGTCACGTCCCCGGAGATGGCGTCCACCCCCTCCGGCTTCTCCATCCGCACCCGCCCCTTCGTTACGAGGAACTTGCCGGTGGCGGTGTTCGCCTTCGGGCCGGTTAGCAGCATCGGGGCGTCACGGAAGCCGGTGTGCGTCGGCCCCATGCGGAATGCCACGTTGCCGGTGCCCGAGATGCACCCGGCGAAGGCGAAGGCGTTCCCGTCCCCGCTGTCGAGGGTGAGGGGGTGTCCGTTCGTGGCGATGTCGAAGTCGCCCCCCGCCGACGGGTAGCCGATGGTGGTGTCGCCGGTCAGGTGGCCGACGTTGCCGGCCCCGATGACCGCCTCCGGCGACCCGATCACGCCCTTCACGTCCACCCGTGCGTCCACCACCACGCTGCCGCCCCCTTCCAGCCACGGGTGCGGGCCGCGGTAGGTGCCGTCCTTCAGCCGCTTGCCGTCCACGACCAGTTGCTTCACCCGGAGCGAACCCCCGTTCCCGGTGCGGACGACCGCCGCCTTGGACAGCACCAGGTTGGCGAACGCGGCGGTGTGCCCGTTCAGGTCGAGGGACGACGGCTTCGCCCCCTGGAGCGTCACCACCGACTTCGCGGACACCTGGCCGTCGGCCTCCCACACGACCGCCGAACCGTCGTCCGCTGCGGTCGACCCGCCGAGCGTCAACGAGCCTGGGATCGCCACCGCCCCGCCCGGCTTGTTCAACCGCAACACCCCGCGAACGAACGACGGGCCGGTGAAGGCGTTGCTCGCCGAGCCACACAGTTCCAGCGGGTGGTCCGTGGTCGCCTCGACGTGGACCGCCCCGCCGCCGGTGAGGAACCCGGCGTACATGGCTTTGGTGCCCGTGGGGGTCAGGGTGAGTGGGTGTGTGCCGATTGCCGCAGCCACCGAACACTCGCCGTCGGGCAGGGTGAACGTGGCGGGGGCGGTGAGGACGGCCATGTTGCCCGCCCCGATGGCCGTGTTCGGGTTGTCGATGCCGCCCTTCGTGTTCACCCGCTTCACATCGCCGACGATCACGTACCCGTTGCCCCGCACCCACCCGCACCCCGCGGGGGAGATGCCGCGGGGCTGCTTCTTCCCGTCGATCACCACCTCCCCGACCGCCAGCACGCCGCCGCCGGTCAACACCTTCGCCTCGGTCGCCAGGGAGAGCCGGGCGATGGTGTCGGAGTGGCCGTTCAGGTCGAGCGAACCGAGCACCTCCACTGTGGCGGCGTCGTTGAGCTGGTCGCTCGCCCCTAACGCCAGCACGCTCCCGTCTCCGACCGTCACCGTCCCGGCCATCGCGTCCACGCCCGGCGGCTTCGCCAGCACCACCCGCCCCGTCTTCACCGTCCAGGTGCCCTTGAGCGTGTTGGCGTCTTCGCCGTCGAGCACCAGCGGGGCGTTCGGCCCGCCCGCGTGCAGTTCCACCGCACCCGTGCCGGAGATCGGGCCGCCGAAGGTGCTCGCCCGCCCGCCGGCGTTCAGCTTCACCGTGAAGTCGCGGTTGACGACCGGGAACGCACTCTCGCCGGCCGGCAACGCGAGTTCGGCATCTCCCGTCGTGACCGCCACGTTCCCCTCCCCGACCACCGCCGGCGGGTTACGCACAACGCCCTGCACGTCCACCCGCAGCCGCAGGTTGATCGCCCGCAGCACGAGTGAGTCGGCCTGGTCCTTCACGGCCCGAACCCGCACCGCCCGCACCTGGTTGTCCGGGAGTGTTGCTCGTGCCACCCCCTTGTCGAGCGTGGCGACGGTGGCGAACACCTTGCCGTCCGCCGACACCTGCACCTGTCCGCCGGTCAACAGCCCCGTCCCGTTCACCCCGGTGAGCACCTCCACCGAATCGACCTGCCGGGGTTCGGGGAAGGTGAGGGTGAAGTGGTCCCCGGCCTTGAGCGGGGCGGCGGACTTGTGGAACGTGGCGTCGTTGCTGTCCAACGCGAACACCGGGTCGAGGAAGTCGCTCGTGCCCGCCGACGCGGTGAACGTGGCGTCGAGCCGCTGTTTGGGCGGCAGGTCGATGAGCTTGCCGGCTACCGCATCGAGCGGCTGGAACCGGGCCGCGAACCCTTCAGTCGTCACCGTCGTGTCCGGCCCCCATGTTCGCTCCTGGCGGGTCGGCAGTTGTCGCAGGTTGGTGACGTGCGTGAGCGGCGGTTGCTCCCACGCCACCAGCATCGCCCCCAGGATCGAATCCCCCTTCGTGTGCCGGCTGCCGTTGCACACGTACATGTTCCACTGCTCCCACGGCACCGCCAGCGTCCACGGCACGGTGATGGTCGTGTACCCCTTGGCGAGCACGTCGGTCGTCACCGTGCTGTTCAGCTCCCAGCCCATCACGATCACGTCCTTGGTGGCGGTGTTCGACAGCCCCTCCCACTTGATCGCCTTCTTGCCGTGCTTCTTCACCAGCCCGCACACCGCCGCCACGAAGTGGTCGGCCAGCTGGTGGTCGTCCTTCAGCTTGTGCTTCTCCAGGAACGCCTTGTAGCCGGGGTGCAGCGACAGCCGACCGGAAGTCACCTCGTCGCTGCCGATGTGGAAGTACGGGGACGAGCGGAACACCTCGCACATCTCGCCGATGAGGGTGTCGAGCACCGGGTAGAGTGCCTCGTTCGACAGGTTCATGCACCCCATGCCCACCGGCCGTTTCGACTCCGGGCTGAGGGCGTCGAACACGTCGGGCATGGCACGGGCGGCGGCCCCGGAGTGGCCGGGCATCTCCAACTCGGGCACCAGTGTCACCCCGCGGGCGTCGGCGTAGGCGACCAGTTCCTTCAGCTCGTCGGGCGTGTACAGGCGGGGCGTCTTCCCGCCGTGGGCGGCCACGTTCTTGGTGCCCAGCGTCGGGTACTTGGCGGACGGGAACGTCCACCCCTGGTCGTCGGTCAGGTGCAGTTGCAGGTAGCGGGCCTTGTACAGCCGGCAGAGCCGCACCACCTTCTTGATGTCGTCGATTGAGTGGTCCTGTCGGGCCACGTCCAGCAGCACCCCGCAGAAGTCGGCGTGCGGCCAGTCCTTGATCGCCACCCGCGGCAGGTGGAACCCCTTCTCCCCCTTGCCGAGGAGTTGCAGCAGGGAGGCGGTGCCCTCCGCAGCGGCCCGGTAGTCGAACCCCTCAACTTCCGCCCGCGTGCCGACGGTGACGGTGTGTGCGCCGTCGGTGGTGCGGGCCGGCTCGCGGTCGCGGAGCACCAGAATCTTTTCGTCCGCCTTCACCGCGTCGGAAGTCTTCAGCACGATGTCGCCGTCCCGCGGGGCGTCGGTCGCCACCGCCAGCTTCAGCCCGGTGAGGGTGGACAGCTCGCCCGTCAGCACCTCGGCCAGCGGCTTCAACCGCTCCTCGGTGGCGACGATGCGGCTGTCGACGGTGAGCGGCATCTCCCCCTTCTCCCGTTTGATGGCCTTCGGCCACGGGATCAGGTGCAGGTCCGGGTGGGCGTCCGCCGGGTCACCCGCAACCGCAGGCGGGACGCAACAGCCGATCAGAGCGGCGATGACGACCGGTGTCAGACGGCGGCTCATGCGGGTTGACCTGATTGAAGGGAGGCGAGAGTCGCCGGCGAGGTGGGTTTCGGGCTGCCCGCCCCGCGTCACCCCGGCGGGCAGTTGAGTCTAAGCGACGGGGGTGCCCACCGCCACACCCGGCCGCGTGAGCTTCTCCACCCCGGAACAGGATCACCCGAGCGACTTCGCCCCTTCCTGACGACAGGAGAATTGCCGTGTTGAAGGCCGGGAAGGCGGTCGACGCATGACTGAGGCCCCGCCTGTGGGTGGCGTCGATGGTGGCGGTCACCCCGGCCGCGTTCGCCAGCGTGATCCGCGAGTACCGCCGGGTCCGCACGGCCGACGCCCGTCGTCGCGGTCGAAAAGTGCGTTTCGAGCCGACGGTCCTGGCGATGGAGTCGTTGCTGATGAGCCGGTCGGTCGTCGGGTTCACGGGGGAGCCGTTGGCCACTGTCGCCCACCACGGGCGAGAGGATGCCAGCGGCGTGATTGAGTCCGCCGACGACAGGACTCGGAGTCCGGGTGAGGAACCGGAGGGTTTGGGACAACAGGCTCGCCCGATGTCGTCGGGGCGGCCCGGCCTTCCCGCCTGTCCGGTGGCTCAGGCGGCGTGAGCCACCGGACAGGCGTGATCTGGGAGCCCCGCCGTCCACGCACCCCACGCTCCGCGTTTCGAGACGGTGTACGAGCGGGCAAAAAAGGGAATGTGGAATCGCAAAAGTGGTTTTGGAAATGAAACTCGACCGCAGTTCAATCTCTGTGTCGTGTCGGACGTCGGGAGTGGATGGCGTTCACGGATCTTCCCGGGACGTGGATCGACCAGGCCCACCGGCATCGCACGCTCACCAAGCTCATTCTCGACATGGATAGTTCGGTGAGCGAGACCTACGGCCACCAGGAGGGCACGGCCTACAACGGTCACTTCGAGTGTCGCCGGGGTGGGCGACGACGGGGTGGTGGACGCCCACATGCCGTAGCCGGGGCGGTGAGAAGGGCGTTCGGCGTTTTTCGTGTCCGGTTTGCTCCAGTCATTCCGCTTACTGGAGTGTCCGCGGCGATTGAGTGCGGGTGCGGGGCGGTTGCGGTCGGGCGGCCCGGTGACCGCGGGAGGCCGTGGCCAGCGGACACCCCGGCCGAACAAGCCGCGGCACCGCCGCCGGCGGGAGTGAGGCATCGGGTGTGCCGATCAGGT
>JANNQE010000535.1:0-6366 GCA_031441625.1 Planctomycetia bacterium | reverse complement strand
AACTCGTCGAGCATCAGGTCGCCGACGACGAGGATGGGGCAGTCACGAAAGAGGGCCAGCAGATCGGTCATAGGAATCTCACTCAGACCCAAAAATTCTTGATTCGGATCGTGTCTTCATCCGTGTTCATCCGTGGCAGGTTGGGTCTGAGTGAGATTCCTATGACCGATCTGCTGGCCCTCTTTCGTGACTGCCCCATCCTCGTCGTCGGCGACCTGATGCTCGACGAGTTCATCTGGGGCAGCGTCACCCGCATTTCACCCGAAGCGCCGGTGCCGGTGGTGCAGGTGCGCGACCGCACGTATACCGCCGGCGGGGCGGCGAACACCGCCACCAACATCCGCACACTCGGCGGGAGGGTGGCCGTGGCGGGTGTGCTGGGTAACGACGCCGGCGGTCGGCGGACACGGGAAATTCTGCGAGCACAGGACGTGGACACAGTCGCGGTGGTGGCGGATGAATCCCGGCCGACGACGACGAAAACGCGGGTGGTGGCACACAGTCAGCAGGTGGTGCGGATCGACGAGGAGAAGCCGGGGGCGATCGCGAGTGGCGTCGAGGACCGATTGTTCACCGCGATTGCGGGGCAACTGAACGGCGTGCGCGGGTGTGTGGTGTCCGACTACGGCAAGGGCGTGGTGACGGCGAGCCTGGCCGGGCGGGTGATCGCGGCGGCGATTGCCGCCGGCGTGCCGGTGGTCATTGACCCGAAGGGGACCGACTACGCCAAGTACCGCGGGGCGACGCTGGTGAAGCCGAACCAGCTCGAAGCCGGGCAAGTGCTCAACCGCACGCTGCACACGAGCGAAGATGTGGACGCGGCCGGGGTCGAGTTGCTGCAACTGCTCGGGCCGAAGTCGGCCGTGCTCATCACCCGTGGGGCGGCAGGGATGAGCCTGTTTGAATTCGGTCGTGAAACGGTGCATGTGCCCGCCCAGGCCCGCGAGGTGTACGACGTGACGGGCGCAGGCGACACCGTGGCCGGCACGCTGGCGCTGACGATGGCCGTCGGCGGGTCACTCGCCGACGCCTGCCGGCTGGCGAGTTTGTCCGCGGCGGTGGTAGTCGGCAAGGTGGGCACGGCGACTTGCTCGGTGGACGAACTGCGGGCGGCGGTGCAGGTCGCCCTGTGGTGAGTGGCGGTTTTTTGCTCCCACTCGTGCCGCACTCCGTGTACAGTCTCGGTGTTATGAAACCCGTGATCGGAGGCGTCGAAATGGTTCCGGCACTCGTCACCGTCGGTGTCGTCTTGGCCGTGGGTGTTGCGGTATACTTTCTCACCCGACGGGGTTCGGGCAAACCGGCCGTGTTCGAGAACGAGCGGGAGGAGAACCTGGCGAACGCGGTCGCGCGGCAGGTGGGCTGCTCACCGGGTGCGGCGCTGGGGGCCGTGCGACAGGAACTCGAGCACGCTCCGGGGCAGTCGGACGACGTGCTGACCAAGCGGGCGGTGTACCACTACCAGCAGTCGATCCCCGAGCGGACGTGCAACACCTATCGCGACAGTGCCCGCGGGTGAGGGTGATCCATCCCGCCCCGGTCGGGGCGAACATTTAGGGTGGGTCGCTCTCGCCGAGAGCGACATCGGCACCGGCTCTCGGCGAGAGCCGGCCACCCTACCAGACGGCTTGGAGAGGGTGGGTCGCTCTCGCCGAGAGCGACATCGGCAGCGGCTCTCGGCGAGAGCCGGCCACCCTACAGACCTACTCGTACAGCAGGCACGCCTTCCGCCGTTCGGCGAACTTCGTCAGCCCCGGTTCCCACGCCTTCATCACGTCCGCCACCGGCTTGCCGGCGTCCACCGCATCAAACGTCGCCTTGTGAACCATCAGCGTGTCGTATCGCTTCGACTGCCAGTCGGTCGGGTACAGCTTCTTCAGTGTGGTGGCGAATTGTAGGCCCACCGTCACCGGCCGCACTTTCTCCCAGTCGTCCACGATGATGTCCACCCCGCCGCACGGCTTGTCCTTGTGAACGGAACCCGTGGGTGTGCGGTCCGTCGGCACGAACCGCACGCCGTCGAGGTTCAATTTGTTCAACTCGCCGGCCAGCTTCCGCCCGTCGATCCACGGTGCCCCCACCCACTCGAACGGCCGCTCGGTGCCCCTCCCGACGCTCACGTTGGTCGTCTCCAAGAGTCCGATGCCGGGGTACAACACGGCCGCGGTCAGGTGTCGCATGTTCGGCGACGGGTTCCGCCACGGCAGTCCCGTGCGGTCGAAGGTGTCGGATCGCTTCCACCCCTCGCACTTCACTACGGTCAAGTCCACACCCAGCTTCCGCTCGGCGTTGAACAGCGTGGCCATCTCGCCGACGGTCATGCCGTGCCGCACGGGGATGTCGTGATAAGCCACGAACGACTCCCTCCCGTCGTCCCGTACCGGCCCTTCCACCAGCACCCCGCCAATGGGGTTCGGGCGGTCCAGCACCACCACCTTCAGCCCGTTCTCTTTCGCCGCTTCCATCACCAGCCCGAGCGTGCTGATGTATGTGTAGAAGCGACAGCCGATGTCCTGGATGTCGTACACGATGGTGTCCACGCCCTTGAGTTGCTCGGCGGTCGGCTTGCGGCGTTCGCCGTACAAGCTGTACACCGGCAGGCCGGTCTTCTCGTCCTTGCCGTCGCCCACTTTCTCGTCCAGTTCGCCGCGGATGCCATGCTCCGGGCTGAACAGCGCCACCAGTTTCACCCCGTCGGCCTTGTGCAGCAGGTCGATGGCGGTATCGCCGGTCGCAGTGCGGCCGGTGTGGTTCGTCACGAGGGCGACGTTGCGGTCCTTCAGCGACGCGAATTTTTCCTTCACCAGCACATCAAGGCCGGTCAACACTGGCGGTCCGGGCGAACGGCGTGACATGAGTCCGCCGGTTCCTTTTTGCCGTGATACCGGCGGACTCACGTCGCGCCGGTCGCCTGTGATCGCACTCGCCACAATCGTGCCGACCTCACGCCGTAACTCGGTCACGCTCACCTTCTCGCTGATGAGCGTGCGGTTGGTCAGGATGACGACGGCCGTCTTGCTCGGCGGATCGACCCACACGCTCGTGCCGGTGAACCCGGTGTGCCCGAACCCGTCGCCGGCCGGGAACAGTTCGCCCCGCTGGGCGGTGAACCCGGTGTCCACGTCCCAGCCCGGCGACCGCAGGCCGCTCGGCGGCACGGCGCGGCCTTCGGTGAACAGCTTCACCGTGAGCGGGGAGAGGATGCGCTTGCCGTCGAGTTCGCCGTCCCGCAACAGCATCCGGCAGTAGCGGGCGAGGTCGTCGGCAGTCCCGAACAGACCCGCGTGCCCGGCCACCCCGCCGACTGCGAACGCCCGCGGGTCGTGGACCACCCCGCGGATTTCGTTGCCGTCGCGCTTGCCTGTTGGGGCCGCGGACTTGCGAAGTGCTTCGGCAGGTGTGTACCCCGCCGTCGTCATCTTCAACGGCCCGAACACGTTCTTCTTCGCAAACTCGTCGAGCGGCATTTTGCCGTAGCGGGCCACCAACTCGCCCAACACCAGGAAGCCGACATCGCTGTACTTGAACCGCGTGCCGGCCGGTGCTTCGAGCTTCAGGTTGGCGATGTTCTCGAACGCCTTCTCCCGCCCGTCGGCGTAGTCCTTGATGGCGTTGTCGGCGATCAGCCCGGCGGTGTGCAACAGGCACTGCTCGACCGTCACCTCGCCCTTGCCGTTCGCCGCGAACTCCGGCCAGTGCTTCGACACCTTGTCCGACAGCCGCAGTTTCCCCTGTTCGATCAGGATCATCACGCTGGTGGCGGTGGCGACCGGCTTCGTGACGGACGCCATGTCGAACAGCGTGTCGGCGGTCATCGCAGTTTCGCCGTCCCGTTGACCGAACGCCTTGCGGTACACCACCGCGTCGTCGTGAACGACCACCACCACCGCACCGGGGCAGTCGCCGCGCTTGACGGCCGCTTCGACCGCGGCATCAATGCGGCCAAGCCGCTCCTTGTCGATGTCGGCGGCGACGAGCGGGGTAGCCAGGATCAAGAGCAGGAGGGGTGTGTAGCGAAACATGATGAGAGGGTCCAAAAGGAGGGACACGGATGAAGAAGATGAAAGCGGGGATGACAGGGGATCGGACAGAACCATTTCTTTGATCCTCCTCATCCCCGCCTTCATCCTCCTCGTCCGTGTCCGTTGTGTTGAGCCGTTACTCGACCGTGGCTAGCAGCCCTTGCATCTCGCCGCGAGCGTGGAGCGCATCAGGAGTGCCGGCCTTCGTCGCGGCGGCGATGCCGTGCTTGAGCACTTCGACCGCTTCGCCCTCGCGCCCCAGCCGGGCGAGCGCCTGCCCGCACATGAGGAACGCCGGGATGTACGGCCGGGTCGGGTCGAGAGCGATCAACTCGCGGAGGAGTGTCGCGGCGGTCGCGTCGTCGCCTTGACCGCTGTGCTCCATCGCCAACCCGTACCGCAGGAAGGTGTCGTCCGGGTCGTCGGCGAGCAGCGCTTCGATCTGATCCATCCGCGGCGTGCGTGGCATTTCAACCGACTCCGGGTGACAGGGAATTGCCCACTCAGCCTAGCCGTCACCACCGGAACCGACCACACCACCGCGACCGACACAACCATTACATCCGGCGCAACGCCCACCGCCGGCGCACCACCACCACCCGCACCACCCGGCACCACCCTTCCCCCGATCCGCCCGTTCCCCACCGCCCGCACCCTTGAAATCCAGGGCAGTTGCGGCGGCGGTCGAAACATTCCTCGTCGGAATACGGACGCTCCTCCTCGGCGGCACGCCGCCCCACACGGACGCGGGGATCGCAATGGCCCTGTTGGCGCACTTCGGGGTTTGTCGCCCCGCACGCTTGGCGTTCCTCTCCGCGCTGTTCGCCTCCGGAGCCGGCCTCGCCGCCGAGCCGTTGCCGAACGTGCCGCACGTACCCACCCGGATGCCGGCCGTGGAAGCGCCGGGGGTCGTCGCCCCTGCTGCTCCCACCTCCCTGAGTAAACGCCGCGACGAGACGGTCGAACTGGTGGACCGTGTGAAAAGCGCGGTGGTGAACATCCACAGCGAGCGGACGGTGTCGGGCACGTCGGACGACCCGTTCCGCCCGGCCATCGGGCAGCCGCAGCGGGTGAACGGCATGGGCACCGGGATCGTGCTCGACCCGCGGGGGTACGTGGTCACGAACTATCACGTGGTGGACGACGTGCAGTCGCTGCGGTGCCGGCTGGCCGACGGCACCAACCTGAACGCCCGCGTGATCGCCCTCGACAAAGAGTCCGACCTGGCGCTCATCAAGATCGACCCGGCCAAGCCGCTGCCGATGGTGCCGTTCGGCACGGCTCAGGATCTGATGCTGGCGGAAAAGGTCATCGCCATCGGCAACGCCTTCGGGTACGAGCACACCGTCACCACCGGCAGCGTGAGCGCGCTGAAACGCGACGTGACGCTGAACAAAGAGGTGTCGTACAAGTCGCTCATCCAGACGCAGACGCCGATTAATCCGGGCAACAGCGGCGGCCCGCTGTTCAACAAGATGGGCGAGGTGGTGGGCGTGAACGTGGCCATCCGGGCCGGGGCACAGAACATCGCGTTCGCCATCCCGGTGGACACGATGATTAGCAAAGCGGCCGACATGCTGGCGGGGCGGAAGGGGGCCGGCGGGCGGTTCGGGCTGACGCTGGCGAGCAGGTTCGACAGGCCGGGTGAGGACGCCCCGCTTCGGCGGTGGGTGGCCGTGCAGCGGGTGGAGGCCGGGTCGGTGGCGGCCGAGGTCGGGCTGAAGGTGGAGGACGTGATCGAGCAGGTGGGCGACGTGGCGGTGACGAGTGCGGTGGACTTCGAGCGCGGCTTCCTCGACCGCACCGGCAAGACGAAACTGCGGGTGAAGCGGGGGCGTGAGTCGTTCGACGTGGAGTTCGGTGCCGCGGCGGTGTTCGCCGCCGAGCGGAGCATCTCGATCACGCCGGCGGCGGACGCGGGCGGCAGCGGCAAGCTGGGCTTCAAGGCGACGGCAGTGGGTGCGGGCGTGGTGCAGGGCATCGACAAACAGCTCCGCGGCGGGCTGTGGCTGACGGACGTGACGGCGACCGGGCTGGCGGGCAAGGCCGGGCTGAAGGCGGGCGACATCCTGCTCGGCCTGCACCAGTGGGAGACGCTGAACCTGGACAACGTGACTTACGTGCTGAATCGGGCGGACTTGGCGACGTTCAACCCGGTGCGGGTGATCTTCGTGCGAGACGGCAAGATCCGCGAGACCAGCATCACGGTGGAGTAGGGTTCTCGTTAGCCCGACGCGGGGGCGAGGGGGGGGGCGCCGGGGTCGGTAAGGGGGTGTTGCCCACGCGCCCGCGGCCGGGGAACAATTGGCGCCAACTGGGACAAGCGACATTTTCAAAAAACGGG
>JANNQE010000534.1:0-5159 GCA_031441625.1 Planctomycetia bacterium | reverse complement strand
GCCGCCTGGGTCGTTCATCACCCAGGCGGCTCACGCCGCCGGTTCACCTTGAGGTTCCCCATGCACTACGAAGGCGATTTCTCCCCCCCGGCCGGGCGGTTCGCGGTGGTGGCCGCGCGGTTCAACGCCCTGGTCGTCGATCACCTGCTGGCCGGCGTGCTCGACGCCTTCACCCGTCACGGCGTCGCCGCCGACCGCGTGGACGTGGTCCGCGTGCCGGGGGCGTTCGAGATTCCGGTGGTGGCGCAGCACTTGGGGAAGGGCGGGAAGTACGCGGCAGTGGTCTGCCTGGGGTGTATCATCCGCGGGGACACGGATCACTACGACCACGTGGCCGGGTCAGCGACGAGCGGCATCCTGAACGCCGGGTTGAACAGCGGGGTGCCGGTGATTTTCGGCGTGCTCACGTGCGACACGCTGGAGCAGGCACTGCACCGGGCCGGGGCGAAGGCGGGGAACAAAGGATTTGAAGCGGCGGTCACGGCAATCGAGATGGTGAACCTGATGGCGAAGTTGAAGTAGGTGACGCTTGCCGAGCGGCACAGATGGAGCCGTGCCGCCCGGCAGGCGGCACCGACTACCGCAGGAAGTTGAGCAGGTTGGTCTGGTTCATCCGACCGATGACGCCGAGGGTGGCCTCGAAGGCCGTCTCCTGCTGCTTCAGCCCGACCACCGCCTCGGCGTAGTCGGTCCCTTCCAGGTCGCCGGCTCGCGTGTCGGCGTTCAGCTTCAGGTCTTGCAAGCGGTTCTGGATCGACTCCATGCCTGCCAGGTTGCCGGCCTGTTCGCCCATGACCTCGCCCACCCGACTGCGGGCGCTCTGGATGCCGGCCAGCCGGCCGCTCACCGCCGCCGTCTTCTGCGAGTCCGTCAGCGTGCTACTCCGCAGGTCGTCCCGTAGGCCGATGAGCGCGGAGAACACGTCTTTCCCGGCCGCCTGGAACACGTCGCCCCCGACGTACCGCGTTTCCACCGCCTGCGACCGACTCACCAGCGCCCGCGCCCGTTCGGTCGCCCCGTCGTAGGCGATGGTGGCCGGTCGCCCGTCCGGGCCGAGCGTGTCCACGCGAAACGGCGGGGTATCGGTGGCCGTGCCGCCGAAGATGTACCGCCCGTCTTGCTGCTGGTTGGCGGCCGTGAGGGTGCGGCTGATGAGCGTGTCCACCTCGGTGGCGATGGCCTCGAACCCGGCTTTGTCGATGCTCCCGCTCGCCCCGTCGATGGCCAACTCGGTGGCTTTGGTCAGTACGGCGGAGGTCTCTTGCAGGACCGACACGCCGGCGTTCAGGTCGGAGGTGGAATCGTTCAGCGTGTCCTGAAAGGTGCCGGCCCGCTTGCTCGCACTCCGGGCGGCGGAGGCGGTGGCGAACGCGGCCGGCGCGTCGGACGCCGCCTTCACTTTCACGCCGGTCGAGATCTGATCCTGGAACTTGGCGACATCCGCCTGCTGCCGCCGGAGGTTGGCGATGGCGTTGCTCATTTGCGTCTGGCCGGTCACCCGGAAGTTCATCGCCACGCCCCCTTGTCCCTGCCCACTTCCGGGCATCGACGGCATTATCGAAGGGGTGTCGGGAAAATTGCCACGCGGGTCGGCGAAATCGTCCCGGCAAGGTCGGGGTGTCTGAAATGTGGCTGGATGGGTTCTGGTGGCACAGGCATTCCTGCCTGTATCCCATTTCACAGGCAGGAATACCTGTGCCACTGCTCAGAAGTCCAGGTTGAGCACGCGGCCGTCGTTGCGGCAGCCGAGCCACTTGACCACGCTCGGGTCGGCCCCCTCGCGGACGAACCGGATCGACCCGTCGCCGAACCCGAAGTACCCGCCGCCGGGGTGCCGGCTGCCGAACGCCTGCGGGGCGGTGCCGTTGATCTGCGCCGAGGAGTCGTCCAGGTGCCACATGACGTCCGAGATCCGCACCAGCCCCTGATACACCCCCGTGTGACCGGCCCACAGGGCCGCCCACTTGTTCACGCCGGGGCGGTCGTCGAACACGCACTCGCCCACCACCACCGTGTTCGACGTGCCGTCGGGGATGTGCTCGAACGCCACCTTGCTGTTCTGCCACAGGATGCCGCCGCGGTCCTCGTTCACGATCACGCCGGGGCCGTTGTCGGTGCCGCAGGTGGCGCGGTAGTTGGACGTGGCGAACGACCCGTCGGCCGGCAGCAGGCGGAACGGGTTGAGGGCGGGGCCACTGTCCGACGGGCAGCGGTAGATTTTCACCGGCGTTCGGGTGAGAGGTGTGGGCGTGGCGAAGGCGAGGCTGGGCGGGTTCGGGCCGAACGGCACGGCGTCCGGGTTCAGTTGGCGGTACAGGTTGTCCTGTTCGACGAACGGCAGGATGAGGGTGCCCCACCCCCAGCCGGGGAAGAAGTCGCCGGTGCCGGTGCGGGCGGAGTTGCGGAAGGCCGGCGGGTACGCCCCGTAGGTGCCGGCGTAGGTGTGCATGGCCAGCCCGATCTGCTTCAGGTTGTTCCCGCACGAGAGGCGGGCGGCGGCCTCCCGGACCTTCTGCACCGCCGGCAGCAGCAGGCCAATCAGAATGGCAATGATGGCGGTGACGACCAGCAGCTCGATCAGCGTGAACGCGCGGCGGCGGATCATTCGACTGGCCTCATCGTGTTGCGCTCATTCTCACCACTCGCCCGCCGGCGGACAACGACTGAATTCAGACGGCGCACCCAGAGTTCAGTAACCGTGTCGTCGCCGGGTCGTGGGTAGTCAAGTCGGCGTTCATGCACAGTCTCCTCGGGCACTCCGATGTTCTCACACACCGGCACCGTTGGCACAACCGACACCCCCGCGCGGCGTCCTGATGCCGGCACCGATTGTGTCGCGCCGGGGGGAGTGTGCCGGCGGGCGGGGGGAAAGTTTCGCTTGATCGGCGACCCGCCGGCGGGTATTCGTAACAGGTGTCTCACCACCGCTCCGGAGTTGTACGCATGGCCCCAGGGACGTTCGCCCGTCGTGTCGCGGGTGCCGCGGTGGTCGGCCTGGCACTGGCCGGGCTGCCGGTGGCCGTCGCCCAGTTGCCCAAGTCCCCGTACCGCCCGGTCGATCCCGTCGCCCTGTCCCTCGACGGGACGAAGGCGTACACGCTCAACTTCGCCTACATCACGCCCCGCATCGCCCGGGTGAAGACGCCCGACAAGGGCGAGCGGACGGTGTGGTACATGCCCTTCTACGTGCTGAACAAGACCGGCGCGCCGCGCGACTGCCTGCCGATGTTCGAGCTGGTGACCAAAGACCCGGACGGTGTGGTGATGAACTCCCTCGACGAGTCTATGCCGTTCGTGGTCGACGCCCTCCGCAAGATCGAAGACCCGGAGAACGTGCGGAAGTACAAGACGACCACCGCCATTCTCGAGAAGAAGATCCCGGTCGCCCTGTCCGACACCTACCCGGAGTCGCAGGCGGTGTACGGCATCGCCGTGTGGCTGGACGTGCCCGAGAAGGCCAACCCGAACCACTTCAGCGTGTACGTGTCCGGCCTGTCGGACGGGCTGGCCAAGAAGGAGATCGAAGACAAGGGTCAAACCAAGGTGGTCATCTCACACAAGACACTCCAGCTCGACTTCAAGCGGCCGTCGGCGTCCAGGACCGACCGGGCGGACGACATCAAGGTGAACGAGAACAACGGCCTGGGCTCGGAGACCTGGAAGTACCGCGAGTCGCAGATCATCCTGAAGGCGGTCGTGCCGAAGTAGGGCAAGCGAGCGGGAAGGAGAAACCCCGGCCCGGCACCAGTTGCCCACGCCGGGGTTGGCGACGCTTCTCCAGGCCGTCGGAACGTCCCCATCCCGGCGGTTGACCGACCGCGCCACTTGTGCGAACACCTCTGCCCGGCGGTTATGATCGCAGTCGCCGTACGCTCTCGGCCACTCGGTCGGCCGCCCACTCCACTTCGGCGACCGTCTGACTCGGCGCGAAACTGAACCGCATGGCCGATTCGAGCACGCCCTCCGGCACGCCCATCGCGGCCAGCACCGGCGACGGCAGCAGTGACCCGCTGCTGCACGCGCTGCCGGTGCTGCACTGCACCCCCGCTAGGTCGAGGGCCATGAGCAGCACCTCGGAACGGCAGCCGGGGAAAGAGACGTTCAGGATGTGGGGCAGCGTTTGGTCCCCCTCTCCCCAGGGGGAGAGGGGAACCGTTCATGACGTGTTCCACCCCGCCCAGCCGCGCCAGGAAGGCCGCCCGCAGTGACATCACGCTGTCACTGTTCGCCGACAGGTACGCCACGGCGTGTTCGAGCGCCGCCGCCAACCCGACGGCCAGGGCCACGGGTTCGGTGCCGGGTCGGTGCCCCCGCTGCTGGTGCCCGCCGAACATCTGCGGGCGGAGTTTCGTTCCGCTCTTCAACAGCAGCAGCCCGACGCCGACCGGCCCGCCGAACTTGTGCGCCGAGGCGGTCATCGCGGCCACGCCCAGGTCGCGGAAGTCCACGGGGATTTTGCCCACCGCCTGCGCCGCGTCGGTGTGAACGAGAACGTGCTTGGGGAGCGTCTTAGCGACGTGGCGGACGGGCTGGATCGCGCCCGTCTCGTGGTTGGCCAGCATGAGGGACACCAGACGCGTGTCGTCGGTGACGTGTGCGAGGACGGTCCGCTGTTCGACCACGCCGGCGGGCGACACGGGCAGCCAGGTGACGTGCCCGAGTTGGCGGAGCGGCTCGACGACGCACGGGTGCTCGATGGCGGAGGAGAGGATCGAAATAGGGTGGTCCGCTCTCGCCGAGGGCGGCATCGGAACCGGCTCTCGGCGAGAGCCGGCCACCCTATCAGACAATCCGAACACCGCCAAGTTGTTCGCTTCGGTCGCCCCGCTGGTGAACACCACTTCGTCGGCGGTCGCGCCGAGCAGGGCGGCCACGCGGTCGCGGGCGTCTTCGAGCAGTTGGCGGGCTTTGCGGCCGGCGGAGTGGGCGGACGACGGGTTGCCCGGTGCGGAGGCGAGGGCCGACGCGACGGCCTCCCGTGCCACGGTCAGAAGTGGAGTGGTCGCCGCGTGATCCAGGTAGACGGGAGGCATGGAGGCATGGGCCGCGGGGCCTTCCGGAGCGCCCGCACGATTCATCTCTTCACGAATGATCGCCTCGACCTTGCGGATCACCCGCAAGCCCATCGGCATGTAGCTGTAGATGCCCGAGCCCAGGCG
>JANNQE010000533.1:0-2640 GCA_031441625.1 Planctomycetia bacterium | reverse complement strand
CGGACTCACGTCGCGCCGTTCGCCTTCGGAGCTACCCCCATGCCACGACTGTTGACCGTTGCTGCGGCCTTGCTGTTCGCCCTGCCGCTCGTCGCCGACGAGCCGAAGAAGGACGCCAAGGACCGCTACGAGACCCGTCTGAAGTACGACCGCGACGGCATCAACAAGTTCTACCACGGGCGGCAGATCGCCCAGGTGATGGGGTACACCGGGGCGAGCTGGCTGGAGCGTTCGGAGCGTGAAAAGGAGGAGGACCCGGCCAAGCTGATCGAGGCCCTGGCGGTCAAGGACGGGATGGTGGTGGCCGACGTGGGCGCGGGCAGCGGGTATCACGCCTTCCGCCTCGCCCCGCTGGTGGGCGACAAAGGCAAAGTGCTGGCGGTGGACATTCAAAAGGAGATGCTCGACCTGATGACCGCGCGGGCGAAGAAGGAGAAGGTGACGAACGTGGAGACGGTGCTGGGCACCGACAAGGACCCGAAGCTGCCCGAGGGGAAGGTCGATTTGATTTACCTGGTGGACGTGTACCACGAGTTCGAGCACCCGTTCGAGATGACCGAGAAGCTGGTGGCGGCGCTCAAGCCGGGCGGCCGGCTGGTGTTCGTCGAGTTCCGCATGGAGGACGCGAAGGTGCCGATCAAGCTGGTCCACAAGATGAGCGAGCGGCAAGTCATCAAGGAGATGGGCGACTTCCCGCTGCTCGAACACACCAAGACCTACGACAAGCTGCCGTGGCAGCACGCGGTGATCTTCACGAAGAAGGAGAAGAAGTGATTCGAGTGCGGAGTTCGGAATGTGAATCAGGTCGTCACTCGCTGAACGGACCTTCACGGCCACTGTCATTCAATCCGTACTCCGCATTCCACACTCCGCACTCCGCACTCGTTCAACCCCCACCGACGAGCGTGACGATCTCCACGCGGTCGCCGTCCTTCAACTCCGTCGTCGCGTGCAGCTCCCGCGGCACCACCTCTTCGTTCACTTCCACGGCCACCTTCTTCGGGTCGCGGGTCAGCGCCGACAGCAGGCCGGCCACCGTCGGCGGGGCGGGGAGCGGGTGCGGCGTCGAGTGCAGCAGGATGGCGGGCATATCGGCAGTGTATGCGCCGGTCAGAGCAACTGGACGCGCATGGCATAGAACGGGTCGGCCGGCGTCCCGTCCGCCCGCTCGTTGTCCACCTCCACCCGCACCCACCGGCCCACGTGCAACTGGCCGACCCCGACCTCCGCGTCGCCGAGGAAGAAGGCCGCCGGGCTGAGGAAATAGCCGTCAATGATCTGCTCCCCGTTCGGCAACGGCTCCGGAATCGTGCCGGCCAAGTCCATCGTGATCGGCGTGCCGTCGCCCCGCCGCACGGTCATCGACTTGCCGTCGGCCGCGATGGCCGTGATCGGCCCTTCGACCGTGCGGGACGCGATCGGGGAAATGGGAATGGGCGGAATCCTCAGACTGGCCGAGAGGATCGTGTCCGCGGGCGGGGAGCCGTCGCCCACCCACACGCTCTGCGGCCACGCCCACCCATTCGACTGGCTGAACGTCTGGGTTTCGACCACGTCGCCGGTGCGCGTCCGGGTGATGATGTTGTCTTGCCCGTCTTCGACGTGATCGGCCACCGCCAGCCGCACCCCGCCGCGGAAGGCGGCGTCGGCCACGAAGCGGTTGAACAGGGTCGCACCCGTCCGCCCGTCGAACGCCTTCACGTGCGGCCCGCCGCCCGGCCCGGCGGCGACGATCAGGTCGTCGATGCCGTCGGCGTTCAGGTCGCCGCTGGCCACCCGCGCGCCGCCGGTGAACCGCGTGTCGAAGGCGTTGAACGAGTTCAGTTCGGCCCCCGTCCGCCCGTCGAGCACCCGCACCAGCGGGCTGGCCCCGACCCCGCTGCCGGTGATGATGTCGGCGTACCCGTCGCGGTTCACGTCCCCGCCGGCCACGTACACCCCGCCGCCGAACGTGGGAGAGTAGGCGAAGAAGCTGAACAGTTCGGCTCCAGTTCGGCCGCTGAACACCATCACGTGCGGCCCGCCGCCCGCCCCGGCCCCGGTGATGATGTCCATCGCCCCGTCGCGGTTCACGTCCGCCACCGCCACCTCGACCCCGCCGGTGAACTTCACGTCGTAGGCGAAGAAGTTCCGCACCACCGCGCCGGTCTTCCCGTCGAACACCTTCACGTGCGGCCCGCCGCCCACCCCCGCCGCCGTCACCACGTCGGGCACGCCGTCGCCGGTCACGTCGCCGAGGGCCGTCCGCACGCCGCCGCGGAACGCCGGGTCGTAGGCCAGGAACTCCGTCTCGCGGTTGGTGTTCCGCTGAAGCAGGTGGACCGTCGGCGGGCCGCCGTCGTCCGCGCCGACCGCCTGCCAGATGTCACTCGGCCAGACGGGGGCGGCGGGCACCACTCGCGGGTCGAGCGGTTCGAGGTGGAGGGCGAAGCGGAGCGCGTCCATACGCTGTTTCCCGTGGGCGTGGGCAAGGGGAACAGCAGAGGGGTCGGCGCTTGCGCCGCGACGGGGCGATTGAAAGTGTTACAACCCGGCGGGTCGGAAAAGCTTCACCCGCGCAACCGGGACAGGTTGCCCGGTCGCGCGCCATCCGGGTGAACCGGCGGCGTGAGCCGCCTGGGTGGTAGAACACCCAGGCGG
>JANNQE010000532.1:0-12231 GCA_031441625.1 Planctomycetia bacterium | reverse complement strand
CGTCCCGCCCGCAGTTCGAATGCGGGCGGGACGCCCGCGCTCCCGGCGGTTCGGTGTCCGGGATGGCGTGCCGAACAGCATACCCCAGAGGGGGTTGATTGGCGACCCGCCGGCGGTCGCCTATCATGCCGGCTACCCAGGGGAGCGACATGCGGCCGGACCTCGCCCATCAAACGTTCGCGGTGCTGCTGCACGGCCTCGACCTTCGGGAGCGGGTGCGGAACGGCCAGCGGCCGGTGCTCGGCCAAGAGCAGGCGAAATGCAAGTCGCTCCTCGGCCCGTCGAACGCCCCCGCCCCGTGGGGCACTGCCGCCCACGACCCGAACAACTCCCTCGCCCCCGACCACCGCGGAGGCACCGGCGGCGACTTCCTCGGCATCCGGTACGCGCTCACCTGCTGGCTGGACGAAATCCTGATCGATGTCGGCTGGCGGGAGTGGGACGAGAACAAGCTGGAGCTGTCCCTGTACCGCACCAACGTGAGGTATCACAACTTCTGGCAGCAGGACCGGCACGCCGAGGCCATCCCCGAAGCGGGCGACGCGAAGGAAGCGTTCTTGTTGTGCGTGCTGCTCGGCTTCCGTGGTGAAATGGCCGACACGCCGGACGTGCTGAAGGAGTGGGTGAGTGCGGCGAAAGGGCGGGTGACGCGGCAGATGGGCAAGGAGCCGTCCGCCCCGGCCGAGAAGCCGCCCGTGACCGACGTGCCCCCGCTGCTCGGCGTGAAGGGGTATCAGGCGATGACCCGCTGGCTGCTGCTCGGGCTGGTCGTGGCCATCCCGGCGACGGTCCTACTGCTGGCGTTGTGGCTGCGGTAGCCTTCGTTAGCCCGACGCGCGAGCGAGGGGCCAGCGACGAAACGAAGCGGTCGCGAGCGAAACAGGCCCGATTACCCGCGACGCGAACCACCTGTTCGCCGAACCACTGGCCCCTCGCTCGCGCGTCGGGCTAACAGGTCTGGCGGGGTACAACAGTCACACTCTTGACCGCCGAACCACTGGCCCCTCGCTCGCGCGTCGGGCTAACGAGACCATGCGGCATGACCGAACCCGAACAAGCCGGCGGCATCCTGCGGTGGACGGCCGGCGCGCTCGTACCCATGTTCGCCCGCCCCACGCGCCCGGTGGTGGTGGCGTGGGTGCTGCACATCCTGCTGGTGGCGGCGGTCCTCGTCGGCGCGTACTTCCTGCAAAACAACTTCACCAAGCTGTACGCCTGGGTGGAGAAGGCCCCCGACTGGTTCCGCCCGTTCTGGCTGCCCGCCCTGCTGCTGCTCGTGTACGCGCTGATGTGGGCCGCGGCGTGGCTGTGGGCGCAGCTCACCCCCGAACAAGCCAGCGTCGTTTACCCCGACCTGGACGACGCCTGGACCACCGCGCTCGAAGCCCTTCAGCGGGCCGGCATCGGCATCGGCGACACGCCCGTGTTCCTCGTGATTGGCGAACTGCCCACTGGGTTCGAGCCGTTGTTCCGTGCGTTGCCTCGCGGGGTGGCCGTGGCCGGCGGCACCCCGTCCGAGTCGGCCGTGCGGGTGTTCGCCAACGCGGACGCCATTTACGTCACCCTCTCCGGGGCCACGCTGCTCGGCGTGCAAGAGGCGGGCGACATTGTTGACCTCACCACGACCGGCGGGGGCGGCTACCAGAGCGGCATGGCGAGCGTGGGCATCGGGCAGTCGGTCAGCTACGGGACCGCCAGCATTGGGGCCGGGTACGGCGAGAGCGTGGGCGGGAGCCTGGGGGCCAGCCTGGGCGCGAGCATGGCCGGCGGCGGCGGCCTGCGGAAGATCCAGCGGATTATCCAGAAGGCGAAGACCGAGGGGCGTGAACTGACCGACGCGGAGAAGGCGGAGATTCGCCAACTGTCGGCCGGCGGGCCGGCGGAGCAATCGCCGAAGGCGTCCGCGAAGCGAAAGACTTCGCCCGTGTCGGTGCTGCAAAATCCGGAGTTGGTGGGCGAGGCCGAGGGCCGGTTGACCTACATCTGCAAGAAGATCGCGGCAAGCCGGTGGCCGCTCTGCCCGGTCAACGGGCTGATCCTGGCGATGCCGGTGGCGGCGCTGGAGAACGAGTCGCGGGCGGTGCAGTGGGGGTCGGTCGCCCGGCAGGATTTGAGCGTCATCGAGCAGACGCTGAAGCTGCGGTTCCCGGTATTCGGGCTGCTCGGCGGGATGGAACTGCTGCCCGGCGGCGGCGGCTTCTTCGACAAGTTCGGCGCGGAGAAGGGGAATCAGCGGTTGGGCAAGGGCTTCCCGCTCAACCCGGACGGCGGGGCGGAGCTGCTGGCCCGCGGCATCGAAGGCAATGCCGGGTGGGTGCTGGGCGGGCTGATGCCGTACTGGGCGCTCAAGTACACCCGCGTGAGCGGCGGAGCGGACGACACCGACAACAACGCCGGGGCGGTACGGTTCCTCACCGAGTCGAGCCGCCGCGGTCCGGCGCTCGGCAAGCTGCTGTCGCAAGCGGTGGCCGGCGGCGAGCAAGCGCCGACGTTCGGCGGGTGCTACCTGGTGGTCGGGTCGGTGCGGGATCCGAACGAGGCGAAGTTCGCCCGCGACTTCTTCAAGAAGGTGGAAGGCTCGCAAGCGGCCGTGGCGTGGACGCCCGACGCCTACGCCGCCGACGCCGGCTACCGCCGCTGGACCCTCGCCGGGTACGTCGCCCTGGTGGCCGTTCTCGTGGGCGTGGCCGGCCTCGCCGCGTTCGTGTTCACGACGAAGAAGTTTTGACCAGAGGCCGCCATGTTCGTCGTGAATCTGGGCGGTGAGGGGGAAGTAGCGGGGGCACTCAACCAACAACCGCCGTGGTTTGTCACGGCGAGCGGGGCGGTCAACCAGCAGCACTTCCTCGGACTGGTGGCCGCCGGGGAGAACTACCTCATCTGCCCGAACGAAGCCCTGGCGCTCCCAGACGAGTGTGCCGACGTGGTTCACACCAACAACGTGCCGCTCGACGTGGTCACGTGGCGCGAGCCGGGGGTGCAGACCTCCGAAATCTGGCGTATCCTGAAGAGCGGGGGTCAGTGGATCGACAACGGGCAATCGCAATGGACCAAACCCTGACGACATTCACGGCACTGCTCGACCCAGACCCGCCGCTCACCGCGGTGGAGGGGCAACGGCGGGCGTCGAATCTGCTGCCGGTACTGGTGTCGCAATCCGCGATGCGCTGGCTACCGCTGCCCGAGCCGCCGAACGGCACGACCGACAAGCTGGTGATCGGCGTTGCCACTTGGTCGAGATACGACTTGGCATTGCTCGACGACTTGGCCGCCTTCGCCACATCACACCCCGGCGTCCGTGTCTGCGTGTTCGACGTGGACCGGGTCGGAGGGGAGTTCGAGCGGTTCGTGCCCGGCGTCGGCGTGGTGGTGCAAACCCCGGTCGTCGGCCTGTGGTCGGGTGGCGTGCTGTTGGAACGCGGGAGCGGCTCCGCCGGCCGCGAGATCGCCCGGCGGATGATGGCAACGCCCGCCCTGGCCACCGTCTAACCCACCGCCGCCCGCAGCTCCCGCTCGACTTCCACGAACACCGCGTCCCAGTCCTGCACCTTCGGCTGGCGAAACAGCCTCATGCTGGCGTACCACGGCGTGTCGGGGCGAGCGGTCAGCCACCGCCAGTCGTTGTTCGCGGCCAGCAGCGTCCACACCTTCGCCCCGGTCGCCCCGGCCAGGTGCGCCACCGCGGAATCAATCGTGATGAGCAAATCCAGGTTCGCCAGCAGCCCGGCGGTGTCAGTGAAGTCGGTCAACTCCTCGCCGAAGTCGAACATGGGGAAGGTCATGTCCTCCATCTGCTCGCGGCCGTGCCCCTTCTGTACGCTGCACAGCGTCACGCCCGGCACCGCCGCCAGCGGCGCGAACATGGTCAGCGGCACCGACCGCCAGCGGTCGCCGGTGTGCTTCGGGTTGCCCTGCCACACGACGCCCACCTTGAACCCCGGCACCCCCTTCAGCCGCTCCTTCCACTGGTCCACCGCCGCGGCGGGCGGGGTCATGTACGGCTCGCCGTGAAGGTCGGCCGCGGTCGCCTTCAGCAGCGCCGGCAGACTCAGCAGGTGGGCGTGCGTGTGGATGGTGAGTTCGGCGTTGTCCGCCGCGATCACCCGACGCACGCCCGGCACGGTGACGGCCAACTCGGCCAACTCGGGCGGCGTTTGGATCACCACGTTCGCGCCGCGATCAGCCAGCGGCTTGGCGAACCGCACGAACTGAATGAAGTCGCCCAGCCCCTGCTCGGGCACCAGCAGCACGGTCTTGCCCTTCACGTCGGTGGTGCCGTCCCACTCGGGCGTCGGCAGGGTCCGCTTCTTCCCCCGCATGGCGTCCGTCTGCCAGCGGTACTCGTACTCCGGCCAGCCGCGGGCGTAGTCGCCGAGCGTGAGGTACGTGAGCGCCCGGTTGAAGCGGACTTCGCCGTGGTTCGGCCGCAGCGCCAGGCTACGGTCGTACCAGTTGAGCGCGTCGGCGTGTCGCCCGACGGCCGCGAACGTGAGGGCGAAGTTGCCCGCCGCCTCCGCGTCGTTCGGCCTTAAATCCAGGCACTGGCCCAGCGCCGCCGCCGCGTCGTCGTACCGCCCCTGGTCCCGCAGGCAGTTGCCCAGGTTGCCCCACGCGGTCGCGTGCTTCGGGTCCAGTTCCACCGCCCGCCGCCCCGCCCGCTCGCTGTCAGCCCACCGCTTCAGCTTGCCGAAGGCCGCTGCCAGATTCGAGTGCGCTTCGGCCACCTGCGAGGAGAGGGCGGCGGCCTTCTCGAACGGCTCGACCGCCTCGTCGAAGTTGTTCGCCCCGGCCAGCAACAAGCCGAGCGCGGTCCAGGTGGTCGGCGAGTCGGGGAAGTCGGCGGCGGCTCGGCGGGCTTCACTCACCGCGTCATCCGTTTTCTTCTGCTCGTTCAACAGGGCCACCAGCGACGCCCGCAGCTCCTGCGACTTCGGCGACCGCTTGACCGCCTCCCGCAGCGCCGCTTCCGCCGCCGGCAGGTTGTTCTGGTCGCGGTAGGCCACGGCCAGATTGCCCCACCGGGCGGCCGAGGTGGGGTCGAGTCGGAGGGCCACCCGCAGGGTGTTCGCGGCCTCGGCGAACCGCCGCTGCTTGGCGAACAGGATGCCCAGGTGCTCGTGCCAGTCGGCCGCGTTCGGTCGAAGCTGAAGTGCCCGCACCAGCCGCGGCTCGGCCTCGGTCAGTTGGTCGGCCTGCAACATCCGCAGGCCGTCGGCGTGCAACTTGTCGGCGCTCTCGTCGTCGCGTTGCGGACGGGCGCGGGTCGATTGGCGCAACAAATCGCCCGCGATGTCCGGGCGACCGAGCGCGAACGCCTGCTCGGCCAGGTGGTGCAGCGCGTCGGATTCGCTCATCGGGGCGTCGGGCATGGTGGCATCAACTGAGTGGCGATTGCTGAAAATCTTAGTAAGTCGGATTGGTAGCAGGTTCCGATCATCCCGGGAGGGGTCGCCCATGTCGGACGGCGTGATGGTGTTCCGCGGGGTGCCGTTCGCCACCGCCGCCCGCTTCCGGCCGCCACGGGTGCTGCCGCTCGACGACCTGCCCGCACCCGGTGGGGTGGGCGGCCCCCCTTCCCTTCAACTGCCCGACCGCCTGGACCACATCTGGGGCGAGCGCCTCGCCCCCGGCTCCGAAGACTGCCTCAACCTGAACGTGTCCACGCCCGACGTACACGGCAAGCTGCCCGTGTTCGTGTGGGTCCACGGAGGGGCGTTCATCCTCGGGGCCGGGCGGTGGGTGTGGTACGACGCCACGCGTCTAGCCGGCGAGCAGCGCATCGTCGTCGTCACCATCAACTACCGTCTCGGCGCGCTCGGCTACCTGGACGTGAGCGAGTTGGGCGGGGCCGAGTACGCCGCCAGCGGGAACAGCGGGCTGCTCGATCAGGTGGCGGCGCTCGAGTGGGTGAAGGCGAACATCCACCGCTTCGGCGGCGACCCGACCGCGGTGACGGTCGGCGGGCAGTCGGCCGGCGGCATCAGCGTCAGTTGCCTGCTGGCGTGCGAGCGAGCGCGGGGACTGTTTCAGCGAGCCATCGTGATGAGCGGGCCGCCGAACCTGGTGCGGGGCCGCGAGTTCGCCAAGGTCATCACCGGGCGGTTCCTGCGTGCGAGCGGGGCGAAGACCATCGACGACCTGAACGCACTCACACCGGCGCAAATCCTGTCCGCACAGTTGATGACATTGAAACAGGCCGACTTTGTGGGCGAGCAGGCGTTCGGCCCGACCATCGGCGACGACGTGCTGCCCGTGCCGCCGCTGCACGCCATCCGCGCCGGCAGTGCCGCCGGCGTGTCGCTCCTGTGCGGCAGCACGGCCGACGAGATGCGGATGTGGAGCTTCTACAACCCCATCCTGTGGGGCATCCCGTTCGGGGCGGTGGGGAAGTGGGTGCGGTCGCTCGGGCTGGACCAGCGGACGTTGCGAGCCGCGTACCGACAGGACCGCCCCGACCTGGGGTTGGGCACGCTCACGATGGCGGCGGTCGGCGACGCCATCTTCTGGATGCCACAACTGCGGCTGGCCGAGGCTCAGGCGAAGTACGGCGACACGCGGACCTATCTGCTACGGTGGGCCGGCGTGCCGAAGCTGGGGGCGCTGCACGCGGTCGATTCTACGCTCGCGTTCGGCACCGTGCGGGCGAACGGGGCACACCACTTCGTCGGAGAGCCGGAAGCTGCCGAAGCGATGTCGGCGGTGGTGCGGGCCGCGTGGGGTGCGTTCGTCCGCACCGGCGAACCTCGCCCCGATTGGCCGAAGTACGACTCCGCACGCACGACGATGATCCTGGACCGCACCTGCGCGGTGGAAGCCGACCCGCTGCCGGCCGTGCGCTCGGCGTGGCAGGCGCTCCCGTTCGACGGCACCAAACCGTCACCCCAGCAGTTGCCCCGCATCAGCGACGTGATGAAATACCTGGGCACGCGGGCCGTGGTGACGCTGCTCGTGCTGGCGCTGCTGGTCGCGGCCGTGGTGGTGTGGCTGACGTGGCGGTGAACCCCGGCAAGTGAATCGGCCAGTGTTTCGTCGGAATACCGAAGGGCAACAGCCATGTCTACGAACTCGCTCAAACTGGCGGTGGCGGCCGTCGCCCTCGTCGTTGCCGTGCTGCCTGCGGCCCCGGTGCCGAAACCGCCGCCGGGCCACTTCTACCTGACGTGCTCCGACGGCATTCACGTCGTCACCTCGGACGGGAAGGCGAAAGACCCCATCCCGCCCGTGCGGGCCGAAGGCTTCTGGGCGAAGCAGGCGTGCGTATCCCCGGACGGCAAGTGGATGGCGTACAGCGCCACGATGGTTCGGGACGGGCACGAGGGGTGCGACCGCGAGGTGATCGTGCGGAAGCTGGCCGACTAGGACGGCGACAAGAAGCTGACGTACCGGAAGTACGCGGACATCCTCGGCTGGGTCGGCGGCACCCTCTACTACCGCGGCGGCGACGAGTACGACCTCGACCAGCGCGACCCACTCGGCCTGTTCGTGACCGGTTCCATGACGGTGTTCGCCTACGACACCAAGACGGAGAAGACGGCCGAGTTCGAGTTGCCGGAAGACCACCTGCCGGAACACGTGACGCCCGACGGGAAGACGGTCATCACCGAGAAGTGGACGCCCGACGGGAAGACGGCGACGGGCAAGTTGTGCCGGGTGACGCTCGCCAACCGCAAGGTGAAGGATCTGATCGACCTCGGGAACGAAGGGTACGGCGGGGGGGCGGTGTCACCCGACGGTGGCCAACTCCTCGGCCTGTGGTCGGTCAGCGAGAAGACGGGGCTGGTCGGGAAGGGGAAGATGCGGCCGTTCGGCGAGGCGTACCAGACGTGCGACGGGAGGCAGGACGTCTTCCCGGTGCGGCTCGACACCACGACCGGCAAGCGGACGGAACTGAAACTGGACCACGAACAGGGGCCGATCCGCACCCGCTGGGCGTGGTCGCCGGACGGCGGCAAGGCGGCGATGGTGCAGTCGAAGAACCGGGCGCGACGGAATGACGACCCACCGGACCGGCCGGAAACGTGGGAGTACGTCGTCACCGTGTTCGCCGCCGACGGCACCGGGGCGAAGCAGGTGGCCACAGTCGAAGGCGGATTGCTCCACGGGTTCGACTGGCGGTGAATCTTCCTATTTTCTTCCGACGCGCACGCCGGGTGCGGGGATAATCCCGCCGACACTGACCGAGGCTGCGATGTCGTCCCCTTCCTTCGCTGGCTTCCTCACCCGCATCGGCGAGCCACCGGGCGACCGGCCCGACGGTGAACTGGTGCGGGAGTACGCCGCCACCGGCAGCGACACGGCGTTCGCCGAACTGGTCCGCCGCTTCGCGCCGATGGTGTGGGGCGTGTGCCGCCGCACCGTCGGCCACCGCCAGCACGCCGAGGACGCCTTTCAGGCCGTCTTCGTGGTGCTCGCCCGCAAGGCCTGCAGCGTCCGCCCGCCGGGGGTTGTCGGCGGGTGGCTGCACGCGGTCGCTGTTCACACCTCATTGCGGGCACGGACCTTGGCCGACCGCCGCCGCAGACGCTTCGCCCCGCTCACCAACGACCCAGTGTCCCCGATGCCGACCGAGCCGACCGACCCCGACGCACTCCGGGCGCTGGATGAGGAGGTCGCCCGATTGCCGACGACCCAGCGGGCGGCGGTCGCGATGTGCGAACTCGGCGGGGTCAGTCGGAAGGATGCGGCGACTCGATTGGGCATCGCCGAGGGCACTCTGAGCAGCCGGCTGGCCGCCGCCCGCAAGACGCTCGCCGCCCGCCTGCGAGGTCGCGGCATTGCCCTCGCCGCGGCCCTGGCACTGCTCCCCGCCACCGCCAACGCCGTTCCGGTCGTGTCACCCAACCCTTCGGAAACCGTTTCCTCTCTCGCCGACGGAGTCATTCGAACCATGCTTCTGCACAAGCTGAAACTGACCGCCGGGCTGGTCGCCGTGATCGTCGCCCTCAGCATAGGCACCTTCCTGCTCCTCCCCGCCCAGGCGAAAGACCCGCCCCAACTGAAGCTCAAGGCCGCCAAGCCCCAACCGAAGCCGAAAGAGGGGCTGATCGCCTTCACGACGTCAGGGAAGGACTACACCCCGCTCGTGCTGGTGGTGAAGCCGGACGGCGAGGAGGTGGCCCGCATTGAAGGGTTCCAGAAAGACCATTGGCCGTCGAACGTGCGGTTGAGCCACGACGGGAAGCGGCTGGCGTTCTTCGTCGCTCACCCGTCGAAAGACCCCAAGCCGGGCGGAACGGTCGACATCCGCGGGGATCTTCAGGTGTACGACCTCGATTCGCCCGGCAAGCCCGCGGCCACCATCGGCGAGGACATCCGCAACGCGTCGGGCCTCTGGGGAGCTGACGGCAAGACGCTGTACGTGAACGAACTGGTGGAGCCGAAGGACGCGAAAAAGGGTGAGGAGACGTTCACCTGGAAGGTGACGAAGTACGACGTGGCGACGGGCAAGGGCGCGCCGGTGGAACTGCCGGCGGATCACAGCGTGAATGACGTGAGTCGAGACGGCAAGACGCTACTCGTTTCGCACATCGAGAGAACCGAAGACAATGGCTACCACCACGAATCGTATCTGGCCGACACCCAGACGCTGAAGTTGACGCGGGTGAGTCCGGCGTCGATGAACCTCTACCGCTTCTCCCCGGACGGCACGAAGGCCTTCGGGATGAAGCTGGTGGGCACAACGTTCCCGGTCGAACAGGTGCCCATCGTGTTCGACCTGAAGGAGGGCACCGAGATGCCGGTGAAGTTCGACGACGACACCGTTCACCCGCCGATGGCGGCGTGGTCGCCGGACGGGGCCAAGCTGCTCGTCTACCGCCGGGTGGTGGACGGGGTGAAGAACGAGAAACCGAAGGTGGTCGGCAGCGTCGGATTCCTGCCGAAGAACAAGCAGGAGGTAACCATCCGCGAGCCGGACGGGTCCAAGCCCAAGGCGGTTCTGGAGGCGTACACCTTCGGGCCGTGGTTCGACTGGCGGTAGGGTGGCCCACACTCGTCGAAGGCGGGCCACCCTACGAAAACGCCGACTCCTTCCCCGGCAGCGGGTACACGCCCATGAGCGAGTACGGCTCGGCGGTCAGCCCCAGCGCCGCGTACACCCCCTTCGCCCGCGCGTTGTCGTGCTCGACATACAACCGAAGGCCGATGACCGTCGGGTCGGCCGTCGCACGCGTTTTCAGGTGGTCGAACAGCTCGCGGAACACCCCCGCCCCCCGCGCTTCGGGCGTCACGTACACGCTCTGGATCCACCAGTACCAGCCGTTGCGCCAGTCCGACCACTCGGTCGTCACCATCAACTGCCCGACCACCTCGCCGTCGCGTTCGGCCAGCAGGTAGAACCCCTTCGCCGGGTCCGCCAGCGCCGCACGCACCCCCGCCCGCACGGTCGGCTCGTGCAGCGTCTTGCCTTCCGTCTCGACGGCCATCGCCGCGTTGAACGCCGCGATCACGCCGTCGTCCGCCGCGGTCCCGGATCGGATGTGCAGTGCCATAGTTGCTTCACCTGACCCTGGTAGTACATTGCGAGTGCGGTCTGTTGACCCAGGGTTTCCGCCCTGGGCTACGGACGACGGCCGCTTCGCGGCGAGTGCGGATGACTTGTCTTGCGTCCCGAAGGGACCGCCGTCCGTAGCCCAGGGCGGAAGCCCTGGGGCCGTATCGTCAGGCCATCCACACCCGGATTCGATATGGACTTCCGCCCGTTCATCCGCGACATTCCCGACTTCCCCAAGCCGGGCGTTCAGTTCAAAGACATCACCCCGCTGCTGGCCGACCCGACCGCCTTCCGCGCCAGCGTGGAACGGCTGGCCGAGCGGTACGGGTCGCACCCCATCGACGCCATCGCCGCCGCCGAGGCCCGCGGGTTCCTGATCGCCGCCCCGCTCGCCCTGGCCCTCCGCAAGCCGCTCGTGCCCCTCCGCAAGCCGGGCAAGCTGCCCTTCCGCACGTACAGCCTGAAGTACGACCTGGAGTACGGGCAGGCCGAGTTGCACATGCACGTGGACGGCATCTCGCCCGGCCAGCGGGTGCTGATGATCGACGACGTGCTGGCCACCGGCGGGACGATGGCGGCCGGGTGCAAGCTGGTCGAGCGGGCCGGCGGGGTGGTGATGGGGTGCGCGTTCCTGATCGAGTTGGCGTTCCTGAAGGGCCGGGAGAAGCTCACCAAGTACGACCTGTTCAGCCTGCTCACCTACTAACCCCCGACGAGGTCCACCATGTCCCGCGACGACGACCGCGACGACCGTGACCGCGACCGCCGGCGTGACTGACGTTCCCGCACGCCCACCCGGAGTGTCCCCGTGCCCGTCACCCGCTGCCCGCACTGCCGCACCGAGTTGGACCTCGACGCCGCCGACTTCGGCTATCGGGTGCAGTGCCCGTCGTGCCAGTCGGCATTCACCCCGGAGGAGCCGGCGAACCCGGCCCCGCCGCCGCCCCCACCCCGGCCACAATCTGACACGGCCGACGACGACGGCACGAAGGTGGTCTCGTGCCCGGAGTGCAACGGGAAGGTGGGCGTGCTGGACGCCGACCTGGGGCACGACATGCGGTGCCCGCTGTGCGACAAGGTGTTCACCGCCACACTCGGCGGGCTGCCCCCGCGGGCCACACGACGCGGTGACGGCGACGAACCGTCGTGGCGGGGGTCGCGGTCGGGCGACCGCCGCCGCTCGCGGTACGACGATGAGGACGAGGACGAGGACGACCGCCCCCGCCGCCGCCGCCGCTCGCGGTACGACGACGACTCGCCCGACGAGTTGATCGCCGACGCCAAGCGCGAGTGTTCGGCGGCCGGCGTCGGGCTGATCATCATCGCCTGCTGGGGGTTCCTGAACGGCCTGTTCTCGCTCGTCTTGTACGGGGCCATTCTGGGCGGGGCGGTCGGCAACGGCGGCGGGTTCTGGGCGGCGTTCGCCAACGTGCCCGAGTGGCAACTCTGGCTGAACTTGGGCATCGGGCTGCTGCACCTGTTCACCAGTGCGTTCCTGCTGTACGCCGGCACGCAGATCCGGCAGGGGAAGCAGTACGGCGTGTGCCTGATCGCGTGCGTCATCGCAATCGTCCCCGGCTTCAGCCCGTGCTGCCTGCTCGGCCTGATCTTCGGCATCATGGGGCTGGTGAAGCTGAACGAGCCGCGGGTGAAGCGGGGGTTCGACGCGAACAAGCCCGACTACCAGGGCGACGGGAACTAACCCGAGTGTCGGGGGGGCCCCCCCCCCCGCGGGCGGC
>JANNQE010000531.1:0-8126 GCA_031441625.1 Planctomycetia bacterium | reverse complement strand
GTGGTTGGGGCGGGGGGCCACCCCCCCCCCCCCCCCCCGGGGGGGGGGGCCCCCCCCCCCCCGGCGCGGGGCGGGCGCCCCCCCCACGCCCTGGGAAACGGACACCCAACCACCCCGACCCTGAAGGGGTCGTTCACCCGTGGCTTGAACGACCCCTTCAGGGTCGGGAACAAACGACTCACGAACCCAGGGCGTCGCTTCGCTCGCCCTGGGCTGTGGGAACCACCCCTTCGGGGTGGAATCAGTCGTCTTCGAGCACGGCCAGGAAGGCCTCCTGCGGCACGTCCACCATGCCGATGGACTTCATCCGCTTCTTCCCCTCGGCCTGCTTCGACCACAGCTTCTTCTTCCGCGAGATGTCCCCGCCGTAGCACTTGGCCGTCACGTTCTTCTTCATCGCGGCGATGGTCTCGCGGGCGATGATCTTGCCGCCGATGGCCGCTTGCAGGGCCACCTCGAACAGGTGCCGGTCGATCTCCTCCCGCAGCTTGGCCAGCACCCGCCGGCCCCGCCGCTCGGCGTTCGCCCGGTGGACGACGATGCTCAGCGCGTCCACCTTCTGCCCGTGCACCAGGATGTCCATCTTCACCAGATCCGCGTCGCGGTAGCCGGTCACCTCGTAGTCCATCGTGCCGTACCCGTGCGTGACCGATTTCAGCTTGTCGTACAGGTCGTAGATAACCTCCGCGAGCGGCATCTCGAACACCAGCATGACCCGCTGCTGGCTCAGGTACTCGGTGCGGAGGAACGTGCCCCGCCGCTCCATGCACATGCCCATCAGGTCGCCCACGTTCGTCGCCGGCACCAGGAAGCTGATCCGCACGATCGGCTCGCGGAACTCCTTGATGCCGCCCCCCTCGGGCACGTCCTGCGGGCCGTGGACGGTGATGACGGTGCCGTCCTGCGTCTCGATCTCGTAGGTCACGTTCGGCGCGGTCTGCACCATGTTCAGGTCGCTGTCCTGCTCGAGCCGCTGCTGGATGATCTCGCGGTGCAGCATCCCCAGGAACCCGCACCGGAAGCCGAACCCGAGGCCGTCCGACACCTCCGGCGCGTACGTGAACGAGCTGTCGTTCAGCTTCAGCTTGCCGAGCGCCTCCCGCAGGTCCTCGAACTCGTTGTTGTTCACCGGGTACAGGCCGGAGTACACCATCGGCTTCGGCTCCTTGTACCCGGCCATCGCCTCGGCCGTCGGCCGGAAGGCGTCCGTCACCGTGTCGCCGATCTTCACGTCCTCCAGCCCCTTGATGTTGGCCGTGAAGTACCCCACCTGCCCGGCCCCCAGGCTGTCGCACTTGGTGGCGGCCGGGCGGAACTGGCCCATCTCGATGACCGTGTACTCGCGGCCGTTCCGCATCATCTTCACCCGCTGGCCGGGCTTGACCTCGCCGTCGATCATGCGGATGTAGACGACCACCCCCTTGTAGACGTCGAAGTGCGAGTTGTAAATCAGCGCCTTCAGCGGGGCGGCCGGGTCGCCGCTCGGGGCGGGCACGCGATCAATCACCGCCGTAATCAGCTCGTCCACCCCCTGCCCGGTCTTGCCGCTCACCGCCAGTACGTCGGTGCCGTCGATCATGACGGCCGTCTCCATCTCGCCGATGACGAAGTCCGGGCGGGCGTGCGGCAGGTCGATCTTGTTCAGCGTGGGGATGATCTTCAGCCCGGCCTCGATGGCCAGGAAGGCGTTCGCCACCGTCTGCGCCTGCACCCCCTGGAAGGCGTCGGCCAGCAGGATCGCGCCTTCACACGCGGCGAGCGACCGGCTCACTTCGTAGTTGAAGTCGACGTGCCCCGGCGTGTCGATCAGGTTCAGCTCGTACTTCTGCCCCTGGTGCTCGTGGTAGAGCGTGACCGGGTGCATCCGAATGGTGATGCCCCGCGACCGCTCCAGGTCCATGCTGTCGAGCGTCTGCGCTTTGATGTCCCGCTCGCTCACCGCCCCGGTCTTGAGCAGGAACTGGTCGGCCAGCGTGCTCTTCCCGTGGTCGATGTGGGCGATGATGCAAAAGTTGCGGATGTTCGTCGTCGGCGTCGGCATTGGGGTCGGCGCTCGGGGGTGCAGTAACAGAGTAGTTTAGCACCGTGTGCCGCTGTTACCCAGGCCGATGGGCGAACACGGCTCACCCCTACAACACCACCCCCCTCCCCCGCGAGCCTCCGCCATGCCCCGGTTCCGTGCCGTCGTCGTCGATTTCGTGTCCGGCGAGCCGACCCTCGAACTCGGCGTCCTCGGCGACATCGCAGATGTGATCGCGCTCAATGAGAACGACGAGGGGAAGCTGGTCGGGCGGATCGAGCACGCCGACGCGGTCATGGTGTACAACACCACCCTCCGCACCGAGACCATTTCAAACCTCACCAACTGCAAAGTGATCGTGCGGTGTGCCGTCGGGTTCGACAACATCGACGTGGCGTTCGCCCGCACCCGCGGCATCCCGGTGTGCAACGTGCCCGACTACGGCACCGAAGAGGTGGCCGACACCGCCATCGCCCTGATGTTGGCACTCGTGCGGGGCAACCACTTCCACAACTCCCGCCTGCAACGCGGCGACGGGCCGTGGACGTACAAGCCCGCCGCGCCGATCTCGCGGCTGCGGGGGAAGGTGTTCGGGGTGGTCGGGCTGGGGCGGATCGGCACGGCGGCGGCGGTGCGGGCGAAGGCGTTCGGCATGGACGTGGTGTTCTTCGACCCGTTCAAGCCGAACGGGTACGACAAGGCGCTGGGCATCCGCCGGGCGAACACGCTGACGGAGTTGCTCCGCCAGTCGTTCGTGGTGACCGTTCACACGCCACTCAACGACGGCACGCGAAACTTGATCGATGCGACTGCCATCGCCGCCATGCCCCGCGGGTCGTTCCTGATCAACACGGCCCGCGGCGCGTGCGTCGATGCCACCGCCATCCCCGCCGCCATCGCGAGCGGGCAACTCGCGGGGGCCGGCATCGACGTGCTGCCGGTCGAACCGCCGCCGGCCGACCACCCGCTCGTGTCGGCGTGGCGGGACGTGAACCACCCGTGCCACGACCGCGTCATCCTCACCCCGCACTCGGCCTTCTACTCCGAGGAGGGCGTTCAGGACATGCGGACGAAAGGCGCGGAGGAAGTCCGCCGGGCGCTGCTCGGCGAACCGCTGCGGAACGTGGTGAACTGAGGCACTCGGTTTTGTGGCGGTCGCACGCCCGCCCGGGTTCAGCGGTCACCGCCCGCGTGCAAGAATGCCGGCACACCGCCAGAGTGGAGTGGGACGGACAATCCTCCGGAACTGATTGGACAGAACATCACCGTCTGCGAAGATGTCTCTTCGAGTCGTGCGAATGAACTGCGGACTGCCGCTCACGGGAGGTCGCCGTGCGTTTCTTCTTCCGCTGCGTGGCCGAAGCGATCGTAGAAAACGGCGTGAAAGGTCTCGCCGAGATGGTGCCCGGTGGCAAGTTCGCGTACGACGTGGCGGAAGGCGTGTGGAAGAAATACAAGGAGCGGCGAAAAGAGGACGAGCAACGCGAGGAACTTGCGAAGCTGGCTCAGGCCACGCTCGAAGAGGCCTAGGCCGAAGCGGTGAAAGCCGCCCGTGAGGCGGTGTCCGATGCCGCCGATGACATCATCGACCTGGAACTCTACCTGACCGCCATTCCGGACGCCGTCCGCCAATCGCTCAAGCGGCCCGAAGACCCCACCGGCAAGACTGTCCCTGCCGCATTCACGCTCAAGTCGGCCGACGACGTACTCAAACTGCTCCCGCCCCGCCCGCCGCGGTTCCGCCCCGGCATGGCACTCCCCGGCAAACCCGGTTGGGTGCTCGACCGATTGCTCGGTACCGGGGGGTTCGGTGAGGTTTGGTTTACCAGGCACGCACGGCTCAAAACACTCTTTGGGGCCGTCAAGTTCTGTTTCGGTCAGTCGGCACGCGACCTCATCCATGAAGCGGACTTGATCGACCGCGTGATGGAGGCGGAGAAGCATCCGCGAATCGTCCCGTTACTCGACGCACACCTGGAAGGGCCAACACCGTGGCTCATGTTCGAGTATGTCGGGGGTGGCACACTGACTGACTACATTCACCGATTGGCAGAACGGATGACGGTAAACCGTGTCGTTGAGGCAATTGCAATGCTGACACTGCTCGGGGAAGCGGTCGATTGCTTCCACTCCTTGCCAGAGCCTGTAGTCCACCGGGACTTGAAGCCATCGAACGTTCTGCTCGACCCAGTGACGAAACGTTATCGGATTACCGATTTCGGGATCGGAGCCTTGACCGCCCGTGAGACGAATCGCCTTGAAAGTCAGGGGCTGACCACACGCGGCGGGTACTTGCTCAGTGCCCTCCGCGGGTCATACACCCAGCTCTATTCCAGTCCGCAACAACGAAGAGGAGCAGATCCCGATCCGCGCGATGACGTTCACGCCCTCGGGGTCATCGCGTATCAGATGCTGGTCGGTTCGCTCGACGCGGCTCCCGGCCCGCGTGCGATACAGACCTTGAGGAAACTGGAAGTACCCGAGGCGCTTGCTGAGCTTGTCGTCAATTGCACTTCCGAAGATCCGGCTGACCGTCCAGTGACGGCGGGGGAACTCGTGAACCGGCTTCGCGAACTGCGTGGGAAGGAGCAAGCCGAACTCAAGTCTGATGTGAGCGAGTTCTCTCGCTGTGAATCGATTGAAACGCGAAAAGCCTATTTGGATCAACGAGCCGCCACTCGTTTTAACAGTTGGCTGACGGAAGCAAAGAGTGGCGAGGCTCCGGCAATGAATTTGGTGGGCGCCGCACGATGGTACGGATTAGGAATATCACGCGACGACGCCATGGCAGTGAGATGGTGGCGGCAAGCAGCAGACTTGGGATACGCTCCTGCGATGTGCAATCTTGCTATCGCGTACCAAATCGGAATTGGCGTGAAGATTGACGAGGCCGAGGCTGTTTCCTGGCTTCGGAACGGGATGATTTTAGGCGATGATCGAGCCACCTACCTGCTCGGGGAAGCACAGTTTCATGGGAAAGGAACCACTCAGGATGTCGAAGCCGCGATGACACACTTCCAGTCCGCTGCCGAACGCGGTTATGTGCCTGCGATGCTCCAACTCGGCTACATATACGAACAGGGCAAGTATTTGGAACAAAGCCGTTCGAAGGCGATCAAGTGGTATCGTGCAGCGGCTGAGAAGGGGAATGAAGAGGCGAAAGAATCACTCAAACGGCTCCGGTTGAGGAAACGGCCGGAGAATCCGAGCGTGTGAGTAAGGAGTAGGCCTCCGGGTAGGCGTCGGTCAGCCGGCGGATGGCGAGTTCTGCTTCGGCGATCTCGGTGCTTCGAGCCTGGGTGAAGGCGACCAGCCCGAGCAACTCGGCTCGTTCATCCGGGGTGAGTGACTCTTTCCGTTCACTCAAGTCCAGCAGCTTAGCATCCAGTGCCGGGGGAAGCGTGTAGGCGGCCACGCGGCGGTGGGCGGCGAGCGACTTCGCCACCGCCGCACGCTGGGCGGGTTCGATCAATGTGGACATGGGTTCGCCTCCAAGTCGGGGAATTGTACCACAGGTGGGCGATCACCAGCGGACTCACGTCGCGCCGTTCGCCGGTTCACACCCAGCCGGCGCCTTCTTCCCGCACCATCGTTTCCAGGGCGTCGATCCACTTCGGGTGGGCGTTCAGGCAAGGCACGCTCCGCAGTTTCTCCCCGCCCTCCTCGTGGAACTCCTCGCCGGCTTCATTGCCGATCTCGTCGACTGTCTCCAAACAGTCGGCCGTGAAGCCGGGCAGGATCACCGCCAACTTCTTCACGCCCTTCTTCGCCAGCCCCTTCACCGCGTCGTCGGTGTACGGCGTCAGCCACGGCTCCCGCCCCAGCCGGCTCTGGAACGACCGGCTCCACTGTTTCTTGGTGAACCCGAACCGCTCCACCAGCGCCAGCGTCGTCCGCACGCAGTGCGTGGCATACGGGTCGCCCCGCTGCACGTACTTCCGCGGGATGCCGTGGAAGCTGAACAGGAAGTGGTCCGGCTCCCAGCCGAGCGTGGCCAAATCATCCTTCACCACCGCCTGCATCGCATCGAGGTACGCCGGGTGAAGGAAGTGCGGGGGCACCGTTCGCACGGCCGGCACCACCCGCAGCCGCATGAGCACCTTGAAGAAGGCGTCGGTGCTGGCGGCGGTGGTGGTGGCCGAATACTGCGGGTACATGGGCACGGCGACGATGCGGTCCACGCCCGCCGCGACCATCTCGGTGATGACGGACTCGACCGACGGGTTGCCGTAGGTCATGCCGAAGCGGACGAGGGCGTTCGGGAACCGCTCTTGCAGCAGGGCGGTCTGCCGCTTGGTGTGGTGCATGAGCGGGGAGCCGGTGTCGGCGCTCCAGATCCGCTGATACTTCTCGGCCGACTTGGGCGAGCGGAACGGGACGATCACCCCGTTCAGGATGATGTCCCAGAGGAATTGCGGGGGGGCCTTGCGAGCCACGCGGGTGAGGCCCGGCGTCAGGTAGTTCCGCACGGCCGGCTTCGTCTCGATCACCCGCGGGTCGGCCAGGAACTGTCTCAGGTACGGGCGAAGCCCCTTGGCGGTGGGGGCGTCGGGGGTGCCGAGTTGCAGCAGGAGGATGCCAGTCATTTCGGGGCTTTCAGCGGTCAGCGGTCAGCGGTCAGCCGGAGTGGCGAGACAGGAGGATGATAGCCGGCGTGAAGGGGCGAAGCCAAACAAGCCCGCGGCGTCAGGCCGCAGGCTCGGGTGATTCAGGCTGACCGCTGATGGCTGACCGCTGACGGCTAGGCTTTTTTGCACCCCGGCCCTTCCTTCGGGTCCATCTTCTCGGTGATGTGGGCGTCGCCGCCGGCGGCCTTGAGGGCGGTGGCCTTGTCGGCGTTCAGTTGGATGTAGCTGGTCCACTGGGCGGGCGTGTTGGCCTCGGTGTAGATGGCCTCGACCGGGCACTCGGGCACGCACGCCTCGCAGTCGATGCAGTCGGCCGGGTCGATGTACAGCATCAGGTCGTCCTGGTAGAAGCACTCCACCGGGCAGACGACGCAGCAGTCGGTGTATTTGCAGTCGTTACAGTTGGCGGTGACGATGTGGGACATTGCGAACGATCTCCGTGATACGGGTCCGGGCGGGCCGCCCGGTACACAGGCTAATGATTACCCCCGAACCGCGGTCGGGTCAAGTTGGCAGCCAGTTCGTTGAACCCCGGCGGGGGTCGGCCACGCCCACCGGCACCCGCGGCCCTCGTGGGTCGGGTTCGCCGAGACACCGAACGGCACGCCGGTTGCGCGGAATCAGGTAGCCCCGCTTCTCACTCCCCCTTAACATCCAAGCAGGGTGGGAGGTGGCTCGGATGCGCGTCCTCGTTGTGGCGGATATCCATGCGAACCGGGCGGCGCTCGACGCCATCCGCGAGCCGTTCGACGCCTGTCTCTGCCTGGGCGATCTGGTCGAGTACGGCCCGCACCCGGCCGAGTGCATCGACTGGGTTCGCACCCACGCCACCGCCTCCGTCCGCGGCAACCACGACCACGGGGTCGCTCAAGACGTGCCCGTCGTCGGCACCGTCGGCTTCCGCTACCTGACGATGGCCAGCCGCCGCGTCACCGTACCCGCCCTGAGTCCGCCCGACCGCCGCTTCCTCGCCGACCTGCCGACCACCGCGCTCGTCACCCTCGGCGGCATACGCTTCTTCCTTGTCCACGCGTCCCCGCGCGACCCGCTCGAAGAGTATGTGCCGGCCGACCCGGACGAGTGGCAGGAGCGGGTGCACGGGATCAAAGCCGACTTCGTGCTGGTCGGGCACACGCATCACCAGTTCGAGTTCCCGTTGCGGCACACGACGGTGCTCAACCCCGGCAGCGTGGGCCTGCCCCGCGACGGCGACCCACGAGCACGGTACGCCATCATCGACGACGGGAAGGTGGAATTGAAGGCGGTGGAGTACGACGTGGAACGGACGATTGCGGCGACCGACGCCTCGGACATCGACCCAGTGGCGAAGAAGCAGTTGGCCGACGTGTACCGCCTGGGCAAGTACCTGTTCACCACCCCGCCCCCGCCGACGAACGGCGTTCACAAGAACGGCGTGCATGTGAGCGGCGTCCACAAGCCGGGCGAGTCGAAAGTGGGGGTGTGAGAGTAGGGTGGCC
>JANNQE010000530.1:0-8466 GCA_031441625.1 Planctomycetia bacterium | reverse complement strand
GATTTTCCCTTGAACCTTCCCGCACTTCCCGCCATCATTGCCATTGCACAGGCGTGCAGAACTCAGCGTCAGGTTGAAGCTGAACCAAACCGCGAACAGTTGTGGGTTCGAATCCCACTCCCCCCATTCCCGACCCACGGGGGGATAGCCCAACTGGTAGAGGCGTAGCGGCCGCTCAAGCTCAGACTGTCCACGCCAGAACTGAACCCCGAGTGCCGAGGTGTTCGATCGACGTTCCAGTGACCACACGGTAGGTCGCAGGCTCATCTCCTGCCCCCGCCTCTTTCGTCAGACCACCATGGCGGGGTAGCTCAGTGGTAGAGCGACCGTGATCAGGCTGAACACTGGATAACCGGATACCGCGAACACCGTCGTTCCCTGAGAACGGCACCGGGCGTGGCTTAGCACCACGTCCACCAGTCCCGGCGGGAGGGTACACCCGCCGGGACGCTTTCTCCTCAGAGCCTGTGAATCAATCCCCTCAGACTCGTAAAAAGTGCTTGTTTTCGGCTGGTCAGGGGGGATTGATTCACAGGCTCTCAGTCGTCGTCGGCCGCGTCCCGAACCCGGTCGTCCAACTCGGAGGCGATCTCCTTCAGACTCTGGGTGTACAGCCCGTCCAGGAAGAGGTCCCACCCCTTCTTCGTGGCGGTGTCGTGGGCCGTGTCGTCCTCGATGAACGTGTCCTCGTCCTCCACGTCGTGAAAGCGGAAGCCGATGTTCGAGTCGTTGTCGTGTGTGACGTACTTCACCGTGCGGATGTTGGCGTAGGGGATTTGCAGGATGACCACCCACCCGCGGCCGGACTTCCGCTGCTCCTGAAACACCCGCTTGCCAAACACCAGTTGGGTCGGTCGGAGGAAGCTGAACACTGCGGCCATCGGGCAGAGGAGGCCGATGCCCAAACCGATGACGACAAGGATGTAGCCCCACCAGGTCAGCCGGAACGGGAGCACGGTGTGGTCTTCGCCGATCCACAGTCCGTCGAACAGCAAGAACCCGCAGACCACCAGGAACAGAAGCCCGACCAGCAGTAGCCCGATCAGCTTCAGTTTCGAGGTGCCGACCACCTCCCCCCGCACCGGGTCGGGGACTTCGCCGGCGCGCGACCGCTTCGGTTTCCGCGCCGGGCGGTCGTCTTCCTCGTCGTCTTCCTCGTCGCGCGAGCGGCGTGGCATCGGCGTCCCTCGGTGAATGTGGGTGCCCCGTATGATATCGATCATGACCGAGCGCGAGTTCGCCACCGAGGTCGTGTCGAAGCTCCAGCGGGCGGGGTTCGTCGCCCTGTTCGCCGGCGGGTGCGTGCGCGACGAACTGCTCGGCCTCACCCCCGTTGATTACGACATTGCCACCTCCGCCAAGCCCGAAGAGGTGCAAGCACACTTCCACCGCACGCACACGTTCGGGGCGAGCTTCGGCGTAGTCGAAGTGCTCGGCCCGAAGGACGCGAACGGCGAGTGGCTGAAAGTGCAAGTCGCCACCTTCCGCAGCGACGGCACTTACACCGACGGCCGCCGCCCCGATTCGGTGGTCTTCAGTTCGCCCCAAGAGGACGCCGCCCGCCGCGACTTCACCATCAACGGCCTGTTCCGCGACCCGATCGGCGGGACGGTGTACGACTACGTCGGCGGTGAAGCGGACTTGAAAACCGGCGTGCTTCGGGCGATCGGCAACCCCGAAGAGCGGTTCGCCGAGGACAAGCTCCGCATCCTCCGTGCCGTGCGAATGGCGGCACGGTTCGAGTTGACCATCGACCCGGCGACGCTCGCCGCAGCGAAGGCAATGGCCCCTCAGATCAAGGCGGTGAGTGCGGAACGGATCGCCGAAGAGTTACGAAAGATTTTGAAGCACCGGAACCGTGAACGTGGAGTGCGGCTGTTCGCAGAGATCGGGCTAGTCGAACACGTCCTGCCGGAAGTGAGCCAACACCCTGAGGAGTGGGGACGCACCACATCGTCGGTGGCGAGGATGCCGCCGGGAACGTCGTTCGAGTTGGCTTTCGCCGCCTTGCTCCGCGGGATCGGATTGAAAGCCGTTGCGACCCTGTGCAAGCGGCTCCGGTTGTCCAACGACGAGCACGACCGCGTCCTCTGGCTGTGTACACACCGCACCGCGTTCGAGAATGCCGCAAGCCAGCCAAACAGCATCTTGTACCCACTGTTGGCGATGCCCGGTGTCGGAGAACTGGCATGCCTGCACTGGGCCGAAGGGACCGATCCTCTCGGCCGGCAGATCGTCGAATCCCTCGTGATGAATCACTCGCCCGAAACGTTCAACCCCCCTCCCCTGCTCACCGGCGACGACCTAAAGGACATGGGCCTGAAGCCAGGCCCGCTGTTCAAAAAACTCCTCGACGAGATACGGTCACTCCAATTCGACGGACAGTTGAAGAATCGACGAGAGGCGGAAGAATTCATCCGCGAGCGAGTCGGGAAATTTCAATAAGAAACCGTCATAACCGTTCAACTCGACTCACTTTGCGTCACACTGACCGAGCAATTGAGACGGCGTCTCATCTAATTCGCACTAGGCTGGTGCGATTCAGATGCCTACAACTGAGTATGTGATCGCGGCACACCCTCGCCGTGGGAGTTGCCAATGACGCTGCTCAGCCGGAAAGCGGACTACGCCCTGCTCATCTTGCAGTACCTGCACGTGAACGGGTCGGGCAACGCACGCGAGGTTCACGAGAAGTTCCGCCTGAGCAAGGCGTTCGTGGCGAACATCCTGAAAGAGCTGGTGAAGACCGGGTTCGTGACCAGCACCCGCGGGGTGAAGGGCGGATACGTGCTCGCTCGGGCGAGTGCCACCGTTACACTCGCCGAGTTGATCGAGACGCTGGAAGACGGTTTCAAACTGACGGTCTGCAACGAACACGGCGAGGCGGGCAACTGTGACGTGGCCGACGTGTGCCCGGTGAAGGCTCCGATGATTGTCATCCACCGCCGCATCATGGACATGCTCCGCGGGGTGACACTGGCCGACGTGTTCTCCCCGCCGCCGGCCTCGCCCCCGGTGCCGGTGCTGGCCACCCTCGGCATCCGAATGCCGGTCGAACCGACGGCCAATCAGAACGCATAAGTCGGCGAGCGGCCCGCGTGAGCGGGCTGGTTCCGAGACCAACAGTGGCCTGACGGCCGCCCCTCGCCAAGAAATTTACACCCGGAATCGCACGCGATGAAACTGCCGATTTACATGGACAACAACAGCACCACCCGCACCGACCCGCGGGTGGTGGAGGCGATGTTGCCGTTCTTCACCGAGGAGTACGGGAACGCGGCCAGCCGCAACCACCCGTTCGGCTGGCACGCCGAGAAAGCGGTGGACGACGCCCGCGACCAGATCGCCAAACTGATCGGCGCGACGGGCAAGGAGATCATCTTCACCAGCGGGGCCACCGAGAGCACCAACCTGGCGCTCAAGGGCGTGGCCGCCATGTACAAAAAGAAGGGTAACCACTTCATCACCCAGGTGACGGAGCACAAGGCGACCCTCGACACCTGCAAGCGGCTCGAGCGCGACGGGTGTAGCGTGACCTATTTGCCGACCGACACGTTCGGCCGTGTGAGCGGCGAACAGGTGCGGAACGCCCTGACCGACAAGACGATCTGCGTGAGCATCATGGCGGCGAACAACGAGATCGGCACCGCCCAACCGCTCGCCGACATCGGCAAGGTGTGCAAAGAGAAGGGCGTGCTTTTCCACACCGACGCGGTGCAGGCGGTCGGCAAGTTGCCGGTCGACGTGCAGGCGATGGGCATCGACCTGCTCTCGCTCACCGCCCACAAGATGTACGGGCCGAAGGGCGTGGGCGGGCTGTACGTGCGGAAGAAGGACCCCCGCGTGCGGCTCGAACCGATGATCGACGGCGGCGGGCACGAGCGGGGGATGCGGTCGGGCACACTGCCGGTGCCGCTGATCGTCGGGTTCGGCAAGGCGGCGGAACTGGCGCGAACCGAGATGGCCGACGAGATCGCCCGCACGTTCGCCCTCCGCGAGCGGCTCCGCACCCGCATCCAGGACCACCTGCCGGAGTCGTACCTGAACGGCCACCCGACCGAGCGGCTGCCCGGCAACCTGAACCTGAGCTTCGCCTACGTCGAGGGCGAAGGGCTGATGATGGGCATCAAGGACGTGGCCGTCAGCAGCGGGTCGGCCTGCACGAGCGCCAGCTTGGAGCCGAGCTACGTGCTGCGGGCGCTCGGCGTCGGCGACGAACTCGCCCACAGCAGCATCCGCTTCGGCCTCGGCCGCTTCACCACCCAGGAAGAAGTGGACTTCGTCGCCAATCTCGTCGTGCGGGAAGTGTCCCGCCTGCGGGAGATGTCGCCCCTGTTCGAGATGGCCCAGGCCGGCATCGACCTGAAGTCGATCCAGTGGGCGGGGCACTAGCGCAGGGGTCAGAGGTCAGGAATCAGGGGCCAGTGAAAACACGAACCACCATACACCCGACATCGGAGAAATCATGCCTTACAGCGACCAGATCCTCGAGCACTACAACAACCCGCGGAACGTGGGCACCCTGAACACGACCGACGAGAACGTCGGCACCGGCCTCGTCGGCGCGCCGGAGTGCGGCGACGTGATGCGTCTCCAGATTCTCGTCAACCCCGACACTGGGCTGATCGAGGACGCGAAGTTCAAGACGTTCGGCTGCGGGTCGGCCATCGCCAGCAGCAGCCTGGCCACCGAGTGGCTGAAGGGCAAGACGCTCGACCAGGCCATGGCCATCCGGAACACCGAAATCGTGGAAGAACTGGCCCTGCCGCCGGTGAAAGTCCACTGCTCGGTGCTGGCCGAAGACGCCATCAAGGCGGCGGTGAAGAACCTGCAAGAGAAGCAACACCCGGCCCCCGCCGAGCAACCGGCCGAGGCCGAACTGGTGGCGGTGTAAGCCCCGTCCCGTCCGCGTGATATAATCCCCAGACCCCGAACCAACCCGGAGACGACTACCGATGGCCACCATGACCGAAGAAGCGCCGACCGCCCTGGGCATCCGCACTGCCGACGCCCCGCCGGTGGTCGTCCCCTGCCCGGTGAACGTCACCGAGCGCGCGGCCACCGAAGTGCAGCGGGCCATCGCCGACTACAAGGCGGGCGGCGAATCCGCCGACGGCGAACTGTACCTGCGGCTGCGGGTGCAGGGCGGCGGGTGCTCGGGCTTCCAGAACAAACTGGACCTGGACCCGACGTTCAACGAGAAACTGGACCACATGTTCGACGCCGCCGGCATCAAGGTGGTGATCGACAAGCGGAGCATGCTGTACCTGACCGGCGCGACGGTGGACTTCCACGACGACCTGAACAAGCGGGGGTTCAGCGTCACCAACCCGCAAGCCAAGGGCAGCTGCGGGTGCGGCAGCTCGTACTCCATGTGACCGGCGACCGATGAGCAACTACTACGAGCGCCTCGGCCTGCCGAGGCGCTTTTCGATTGACCCGGCTGCTCTCGAAGCGGCCTACCTGGACCGCTCGCGGGCGGTCCACCCGGACTTCCACCACGCCGGCAGCGGCGGCGAACAGGCGGCGAGTGAATCGCTCACGGCCGGGGTGAACGAAGCGTACACCACGTTGAAAGACCCATTCCGCCGGGCCGAACACCTGCTCGCCCTTCTCGGCGGGCCGACCGCAACCGACGTGAAGGACATCCCGCCTGCGTTCCTGATGGAGATGATGGACCTCCGCGAGGGGATCGAGCGGGCCGACGCCGCGGGCAAATCCAGACACGAGGCGGATGCAAAGAAGCGGCTGGACGTGATCTTCAACGGGCTGGTCGTGCTGTTCGACCGCGGCGAACTCGTTCCCATCCGCAAGCAACTGAACGCGGCCAAGTATCTGAAAGGCCTCCTCCGCGACCTGCGGGACGCTTAGCTCAGCGGTAGAGCACTCCCTTTACACGGGAGGGGTCACAGGTTCAAACCCTGTAGCGTCCACTCGCCAACACCCCGAGGGCCAACCGTGTCCCTGGCCGAAGTGCTCACCGCCGCCCGCGCCCTGCCCCGCGAGGAGCAGCTAGAACTGGCGCGGTCGCTGACTTACGAACCGACGACGACGGTCGCCGACCTCCCGCCGTTCTTCCAGGAGTGGATCGCCTCCAGCCAGCCGCTCGAAATCCAGTGGCCGTTCGAAGCCCCGGAAGCGGCGAGCGAACTCCTTCGCCTCCTGCACGAGGGGCAGACCCGATGACCCCCCCGCTACGGGTTCCGTACACGCGGGTGGCAGTGCCGTTCCCCACGCTCCGACCGATGCTCACCATCCAGTTGGCGAACGCCGCGGCCAGTGTGACCGCGGACGCACTTGTCGATTCCGGGTCGGACACGAACGTGCTGCCCTGGGATCTTGGTGTTCGACTGGGGTGCGACTGGTCGCGTGCCATTCCTCTCCCGCCAATCAGCGGCTCCCTCGCCACCACCCCAACACGGGCGGTGTTGTTGACGATGACAGTCGACACGTTCCCACCCGTGTCGCTGGCGTTCGCATGGGTGCAGTCGAACGCCGTCCGCCTCATCCTCGGGCAAACCAACTTCTTCCTCGAATTCGACGTGTGCTTCCACGCCACTCGCTCCGAGTTTACCGTCGCCCCGCGGACACCATGACCACTCCTGCTGTCGTCGGCATTGATCTGGGCACCACCAACAGCCTCGCCGCGTACGTGCGGGACGGCGTGCCGCAGGTGGTCCGCGATGACACCGGGGTGTCACTGGTGCCGTCGGTCGTCAGCTTCCACCCGGACGGCACCGTGCTGGTGGGCACGGCGGCACGCGAGCGGGCGCTGGCCGACCCGGCGCACACCATCTTTAGCGTCAAGCGTCTGATGGGCCGCACCCTCGCCGACGTGCAACCCGACCTTCAACACATCCCCCACCAACTCGTGGAGCGTGAGGCCGAAGCCGGGCGGAAGGTGCTGCGGTTGCGGATCGACGACCGCGAGTACACGCCGGAAGAGCTGAGCGCGATGATCCTGAAAGAGGTGCGGCAGCGGGCCGGCAACCCGACGAAAGCGGTCATCACCGTGCCGGCCTACTTCGACGACGCCCAGCGGCAGGCCACCCGCGACGCCGGCCGCATCGCCGGGCTGGACGTGCTACGAATCGTGAACGAGCCGACGGCCGCCGCCCTCGCCTACGGCCTGCACACGAAGGGCACGGGCGTGGTGGCGGTATACGACCTGGGCGGCGGCACGTTCGATTGCAGCGTGCTGCAACTGACCGAGAGCGTGTTCAAGGTGCTCAGCACGAACGGCGACACGCACCTCGGCGGCGACGACTTCGACCGGGCCATCATGACAGAGATTGCAAGCCGGCACGACATCGACTTGACGACCCGTGATCCTCGGTTGCTTCAACACCTCCGGGAAGCCGCAGAGAGGGCGAAGATCGAACTCTCCTTGTCCGAATCCGCTCCGGTACGCGTGGTCCTATCCCGGCATCTACCGACATCGGTTGAGGACCAACTCACGCAACAAGTAGTTGAACGCGGAGTGGTGGATCGGTTGACCCGGACCGAACTCGAAACACTGCTCGCGCCGTTCATCGACCGCACGCTGGAGAAGTGCCGCAAGGCGCTCCGAGACGCCGACCTGACTCCGGCCGACGTGAACGAAGTCGTCCTCGTCGGTGGCAGCACGCGGATCCCCTACGTCCGCCGGCGGGTCGGCGAGTTCTTCGGCCGCACCCCGCACACCGACCTGAACCCGGATGAAGTGGTCGCGCTCGGTGCGGCAGTGCAGGCCGACATCTTGAGCAGCGGGCGGCGGGATCGCCTGCTGCTCGATGTCATCCCGCTGTCACTCGGCCTGGAAACGCTCGGCGGGGCGATGGACCGGATCATCGAGCGGAACACCACCGTCCCCTGCACCGGCACCACCCGGTACAGCACGCACAAGGACAACCAGACCGCGATCCTGGTGAACATCTACCAGGGCGAGCGGGAGGTGGTGGCGGCGAACAAGCTGCTCGGCCAGTTCAAGCTGAGCGGCATCCCGCCGATGCCCGCCGGCTTCCCCATCGTGCTGATTACGTTCCGCGTCGATGCGAACGGGATGCTCCGCGTCACGGCGAAGGAAGAGCGAAGCGGGGCCGAAGCGACAGTGGAGGTGAAGGCGGCCCACGGGCTGAGTCAGGCGGAGGTCGAACGGCTGGTGTTGGAAAGTGTGGATCACGCGCACGCCGACTTCGCCGCCCGCCGCAAGATCGAGTTCCGCCGCAAAGGCGAAAGCGAACTCGACCACGCGGCGAAGGCACTCGCCGCCCACGGCGACAAGCTGTCGGCAGACCAGCGCACCGCGATCGACTCGGCGTCCGCAGCACTTCGCACCGCGATGGCCGGCGAGGATGTCGAGGCCCTTCACCGGGCCATTGATGCCTTCGGCCAGGCGACCGCCCCACTCGCCGAACTCCAGATGAACGCCGTCACGTCGGCCTTGTTGAAAGGGAAAACCGAAAGCGAAGTGGCCGCCGACGGGGT
>JANNQE010000529.1:0-6523 GCA_031441625.1 Planctomycetia bacterium | reverse complement strand
GCCGCCTGGGTGACTGTCACCCAGGCGGCTCACGCCGCCGGTTCACCATACGCTCACGCCAAACACCCCTTCAGCCCGTCGGTCAACTCTTGCCGGTTCAAGTTCCGCCCGATGAACACCAGCTTGTTCACCCGCTCCTCGCCCGGCTTCCACCGGCGGTCGGGTTGCCCGTCGAACATCATGTGAACGCCCTGGAAGACGAACCGCTGCTCGTCCCCTTTCAGGTGCAGGACGCCCTTCATGCGGAAGATGTCCTGCCCCTTCTCTTGCAGAAGCTTGCCGAGCCACGCATTCAAGCGCTTCGCGTTCACCGCCCCGTCGAGCACGATGCCCACGCTGCCGATGGTCTCGTCGTGCGTGTGGTCGTGGTGGTGGTCGTCTTCCGGGTGGTCGCAGTGCTCGTCGTGAACGTGGTCGTCGTGAACGTGGTCGGCCATGCCGAGGGTGAGTGCCTTCGGCTTGGCCGCGTCCTTCAGGAAGTCGGGTTCGTGTTCCAGGATGCGATCGAGCGAGAACCCGCCGACGTTCAGCACCTGCCCCATGTCCACCTTGCTCCGCTCGGTGCGGACCACCTTCGCCATGCCGTTCAGCCGGCGAATCTTCTTCTCCAGGTCGTCCGCTTCGGCCGCGGTCACGAGGTCGGTCTTGTTCAAAAGAATCACGTCCGCGAACGCGATCTGCTCCCGCACCTCGTGCGTGTCCCAGTGCAGGCTCACGTGCTTCGCGTCCACCAGCGTGATGATGCCGTCGATGCGGGTCTTGGCCTTCAGGTCGTCGTCCATGAAGAACGTCTGCGCCACCGGGCCGGGGTCGGCGAGGCCGGTCGTCTCGATCAGGATGTAGTCGAACTTGTCGCGGCGTTTCATCAGGTTGCCGAGGATGCGGATCAGGTCGCCCCGGACGGTGCAGCACAGGCAGCCGTTGTTCATCTCGAAGATTTCTTCCTCGGCCCGCACGACGAGTTCCTGATCCACGCCGACTTCGCCGAACTCGTTCTCGATGACGGCGATCCGCTTGCCGTGGTTGGCGGTCAGGATGTGGTTTAGAAGGGTCGTCTTTCCCGACCCGAGGAAGCCGGTGAGGACGGTGACGGGCACGCGGTCGGCGGGCATAATCAGACTCCGCAAGTGGATGGGGTATCATAGGCGAACGGCGCGACGTGAGTCCGCCGGCCGCACGCTCGCCACACCCGAGCCGTTCTCCGGGAAGGAGATGACCTCCGCCGACCTGTGCCGGCTATACGGTCTCTGGTGGGAGCGGTTCGGCGAGGAGTGGCGTGCGTCTTGGGAGGGTGGTAGGATGGGGTGACGAGCCGAGAGGATTGGCCATGACTGCCACAACCACGAGTGAAACGCCGGCGGCCGAGAGGGCTGACAACCCGCCGCCCGACGACATCGCCGAGGCGATGACCCGCATGATGAACCGCACGCCGGACCAGGTGATGGCGGACCGGGAGCGGGCGTACGCCGCTTCCACCCCGCCGCGGCCACTGCCACCGGGGACGACGCTGGACGACGTGGTCGGTGGTCAATGGCCGGGTGACGAGACGGACGAGGAGATACGAGACCTGCTACGGAAGTTGTCATGACGCCGGTCGCCGCTCCGACGCTTTACGTCCTTGACACCAGCATTCTCGTTCATGCCGTCCGCCGGGGTCGCGTGTGGGACCGCATTCGGGCACGGTACAACCTGCTCGCGGTTGAACCGCGGCCGGTCATGTCCGTCGTTTCCGTCGGCGAGATGCGGTCGCTCGCTTACCAGCGCGGGTGGGGGCGGGAAAAACGCGACCAGTTGGATTTCCTCCTCGGGTACTTCCGGCGGATGAGCATCGACACCCCGGCGGTGATCGAGCAGTACGCCCTCATCGACTCCCACTCCCAACGGCGGGGTCGCTCGCTGGGGAAGAACGATGTGTGGATCGCCGCCACGACGGTGGACCTCGGCGGTCACCTCCTCACCTGCGACACCGACTTCGACGACCTCGACACCCGGTTCCTCGCCCGGACCTGGATCGACCCCACTTGAAAGCGGAAATTATCGCCATTCGCACCGAAATGGTACACCCAAACGACACTGCCCCCGTGGGGGTGTCCACGAGGGCGGCGGGTGGCTGCTCGGTTCGATTGTCGGTCAATCCAGGGTGTTCACTTCGCCGCCGGCGATGCTGCCGGCCGCACGGTACTGGGCGAGGGCAATGCTCTCGCGGACGAACCGCACGGAGCCGTCACCCAGCCCGAAGTTGGCCCCGCCCGTGTGCCGGCTGCGGAACGAGTACACGTTCGGCCAGTCGCTGGGGTTGTTGAAGCCGGGCTGCCCGGTCACCATCGCGTTGTTCAGCGGGATGGCCACGGTGCCGGTCGAGTAGTTCGCCCGCGCCCACGCGCAGTGGGTGTTGAAGGCCATCAAGTCTTCGCCCACCATGAGCGTGTTCGAGAGCCCGTCGGTCACGCCGAGCAGGCTGAGCGAGCGGGAGTTGTCCGAGCGGTAGAAGAAGCCGTTGCCCGCGTCCAGCCCGTTGCTGTTCCCGGTCGGGCCGGTGAACGTGAACGACCCCCACGCCCAGTTGCTGCCGGCCACGCCCTTGTAGTTCGTCACCCCGGCACCGGCGGACGAGCTGCCGTTCGCGCGGTTGGTGCTGATGGTGCTGCTGCTCGGGTCGGACGGGCACTGGAAGGTCTTGAGCATCGTCGCGTGGACGGCCGCCGCCTGGTTGAAGGTGAGGACCGGGGCGGCCGGGGCGACCCCGCTGAGCGCACCCGAGGTACCCAGTTGCCCCGCGGTGAACAGGTTCTGTTGCTCGACGTACGGCAGGATCTGGCTCATCCAGCTCCAACTGCGGCCGTTGTTGTCGTACCCGTAGTTGTTCGGACTCCAACTGTACGGGAGGCGGCCTTGCGTGTCGTGGTAGCTGTGCACGGCGATGCCGAGCTGCTTCAGGTTGTTGCTGCACTGCATGCGGGAGGCGGCTTCGCGGACTTTCTGCACGGCGGGCAGGAGCAGGCCGATGAGGATGGCGATGATGGCGATCACCACCAGCAGTTCGATCAGCGTGAACCCGGAACGAGAGCGCGTGTTACGCATCGACGGACTCCGGACAGGACAGGGATGAAGGGAAAGTATGCTGAAGGGCCGAAGGCCCGTGACAGCCGATCACTTGGTCACTTTCAGGTCGTAGTTGCCGCCCGACTTCACCTCCACGCTCAGGCCGGACGTGTCCGGGTTTGAGAACTTGGCGGCGAACGGCGCCGTGCTCACGTTCGGCTTGGTCGAATCCGGGATGACGCCCGACGCCACCGACACCTTGTACCAGCCGGGCGGGGCGCCCGACTTGCCGTCCGTCAGTACGGAATATTTGCCCCCGCTGATCGTGCCAGCCGGCTCCAGCTTGGCCGTGTTCCCTTTGCCCGTGTCAGGCACGAACCGCACCGACCCTTCCGTCAGCGGGGCGCCGTCGCAGGTGATCGACCCGGACACCGACAGCAGGTCGCCCCCGCCGCCGCACCCGGTGATGAAGGGTAGCACGCAGACCGCGGCGAAGATGGCCAGCAGGCGAAGGCGACTATTCATGAAACTTCCTGATCGAAGACATGTGCTCGAAGAATAACCACCCGCCACAGGCTCCGCAAGTAGCCTTCTTCATTTTCTGTACGTAGTTCAGACGCCCTCAGATGCCTACACTTCGAGCATGAGCGCGGAAATCATCTCCATCGGCACCGAGATCACGTCCGGGCAGAACCTGGACACCAACAGTCAGTGGATCAGCCGGCGTCTCGCCGCTGCGGGAATCCCTGTGCGATTCTACGTCACGGTTTCCGACAATCTTGCAGACAATCTCACAGTTTTTCGGACGGCCGTCGCCCGCTCGCCGGTCGTGATCGCCACCGGCGGGCTGGGGCCGACGCTCGACGACCTGACCCGCGAGGTGATCGCCACTGTCGCCGGCGTCGAGTTGGTCGAGCACACCCCCAGCCTGGAGTTCATCCGCGGGCTGTTCGCCAAGCGGAACCGGCCGATGCCCGAACGCAACAACGTCCAGGCCCTGTTCCCCGTTGGCAGCGAACCGCTGCCGAACCCCGCCGGCACCGCCCCCGGCATCTGGATGAAGATCGGCAACGCGGTCGTGGCCGCCATGCCCGGCGTGCCGTCCGAGATGTACAAGATGTTCGACGAGCAGGTGCTGCCGCGGCTGGCCGCGATGGGATTGGCCGGCGGGGTGTGCCTGGAACGCAAGATCAACACGTTCGGCGGCGGGGAGAGTCAGGTCGAGCAGTTGCTGGGCGATGTCACCCGCCGCGGGGGGGTGCCGGAGGTGGGCATCACGGCGAGCGGGGCGGTCATTTCGCTCCGCATCATGGCACGGGCGGAAACAACGGACGCGGCGACAGCCCTGTTCGGGCCGGTCGAGCGTACAATCCGCGAACGGCTCGGCGAACTGGTGTTCGGCGTGGACGGCGAAGAGCTGCAAGACGCCGTGTTCGGGTTGCTCGACGCTCAGGGCAAATCGGTCGCGTTCGCCGAGAGCGTCACGGCCGGCAGCGCTGCCCACATGCTCGCCCAGGTGCCGGGGGCGAGTCGGCGGTTGCTCGGCGGGGTGGTGGCGTACACGAACGCGGTGAAGGTGCGGGAACTCGGCGCGCCGGCGACGGTGATCGCGGCGTACACGGCGGTGAGTGAAGAGGTGGCGCGGGCGATGGCGGAGGGTGTGCGGACGAAGTTCGGGGCCGACTTCGGCGTGGCGACCACCGGCTATGCCGGGCCGGGCGGGGGCGACGACGGCACCCCGGCGGGCACGGTGTTCGCGGCGGTGGCGTACCCCGGCGGGTGCGACGTGCAAAAGTACAGTTGGCTGGGCACGCGGGCGGAGGTGCAGAACCGCACGGCGAAAATGGCCCTGAACCTGTTGCGCCTCCGGCTGATGCGAGGGTGAGAGGAGTTCAACAGGAGGGACACGGATGAAGAGGATGAAGCCAGGGATAAAGAGGATCAGAACAAAGATTCTCTCCGATCCTCCCCATCCTGGTTTTCATCCTCTTCATCCGTGTCCCTCCTGTCGAAGTTGTGTCCCTCGCTCTGAACCTGTCTGATAGTCCACCGTCCTTTCCCATGTCCCGTTCCCCACCTCGGAGGCTGCCCATGACCCTTCCCAAACTCACCGTCACCCCGCTCCGCCCGGCCGTCCGCTCCGACCTGCCGACCACCCTCGACGTGCTGCTCACCGTCACCCCACCTCCGGCCGACACCTCCACCGCCCGCCCGCCGCTCAACCTCGCCCTCGTCCTCGACCGCTCCGGCTCCATGGGCGAACGCAACAAGATGACGTTCGCCCGTGAGGCCGCGATCTTCGCCGTCCGCGAGCTGAAGCCGACCGACCGCGTGAGCGTCATCGCCTTCGACGACAAGATCGAAGTGGTGGTGGACAACGCCCCGGTCGCCGACGCCGAGGCGGTCGTTCGCAAGATCAACACCATCCACCCGCGGGGCAGCACCGCCCTGCACGGCGGCTGGCAGGAGGGGGCACGGCAGATGCAGGCGCACCGGCAGACCGAAGGCGTGAACCGCGTGCTGCTGCTGTCCGACGGGCTGGCCAACGTGGGCGAGGCGCGGCCGGACGTGATCGCCAACGAGGTGCACACGGTCGCCATGGCCGGGGTGAGCACCAGCACGCTGGGCGTGGGCGACGACTACAACGAGAACCTGATGGAGGCGGTCGCGCGGTCGGGCGACGGCAACTACTACTACGTCGAAAGCCCGGCCCAGTTGCCCGGCATCTTCCGCACCGAACTGCACGGGCTGAGCGCCATAGCCGGCGTGGACGTGACCCTCGCCCTCGACCCGCGGGCCGGGGTGACGGTGGCCGAGGTGCTGACCGAGTGCGCGAAAACGCCCGACGGCCGGCTGCGGCTGCCCAACCTGATCGCCGGCGTGCCCGTGCGGGTGGTGGTGCGGCTGAACATACCGGCCGTCAGCGGCGAACACGACCTGCTGCACTTCCGCCTCGACTGGCACGCCCCGAAAGACGACATCCGCCAGAGCGCCGACGCCCGACTGGTGCTGCCGGCGGTGCCGGGCGACGTGTGGGAAGGGCTGGCCGAGAACGCCGAGGTGAAGGAGCAGGTGCTGCTGCTGGTCGTGGCGAAGCAGAAGCAGGAGGCGGCGAAGGCGGCGGAGGTGGGCGACCTGGCGGCGGCGCGGGCGTACAACGCCGCCAACATGCGAATGCTGCGTGCGGCCCCGGACTCGCCGGACGTGGCGATGACCATCTGCGAGCAGCAGTTGATCGACGAAGACCTGGACGACGGCGAGGTGGAGAAGTTCAAGAAGCGGGCGAAGGAGCAGGCGTACCGCCGGCACACGAGCAAGCCGACGGACGACGGCAAATAAGTGCCGGAGAGTGTGGCCCGCTCTCGCCGAGAGCGGGTGCCTGATCCGAATAGGGTGGCCCGATCTCGCCGTGTTCGGGTGCCGGATCAGTATAGGGTGGCCAGATCGAGCCGGGTGAGGGAGGCTGATAATAATAGGGTGG